>JBDRPR010000291.1:0-26407 GCA_043826845.1 Bacteroidota bacterium | reverse complement strand
GAAAAGCATTTTTTATTGTTCCAGGAGATTTTGTAACAACAGAGGATGGAACAGGAATTGTTCATATTGCACCCACTTTTGGTGCTGATGATTTTCGTACAGGAAAACAAAATAATATTGTTTCGATCCTGGTCGAAAAAGGAGATAAGATTAAGATAACAGAACCGTTGGTTGATAAAAAAGGACGGTTTGCGTTGATCGAAGAAATGAATAAAGAATTTGTAAGTCAATCTGTAAATTTAAATTTATATAAAGATTTCTCGGGAAAATATGTTAAAAATGAATACTCTCCATCACTGGAAGAGAATGACATTACAACTGACATTGAAATTGCAATTTGGTTAAAAAAAGAGAACAAGGCATTCAAGGTAGAAAAGTACGAGCATAATTATCCTCATTGCTGGAGAACAGATAAGCCGATCTTATATTATCCTCTGGATTCATGGTTTGTTAAAACTACAGCTTATAAAGAAAGAATGATCGAGCTAAACAATACGATCAACTGGAAACCTGAGTCTACAGGTACTGGTCGTTTTGGGAAATGGCTCGAAAATCTTGTCGATTGGAATCTTTCACGTTCCAGATATTGGGGTACTCCGCTACCTATATGGAAAAACGGCCTTGAAGGTTCTGCAAAAAAGGAAAAATGCATTGGGAGTATTGATGAATTGATTAACGATGGATTTTTAATTACTGAAAAGTGTATCAATCAGAATAATACTCGTAAAATCGGAAGTGAAATACATTTTGAAATTAATCAGATCGAAGGTGAAGCAGGAACTCCGGAAGAGAAATGGAATGCTTTAATTAATAAGGGTCAAATAATAGCATTAAAAGAATATGACAAAACCAAAATTGACCTGCATCGCCCGTTTGTAGATTACATTGTTTTCTTTGAAGACGGAGAAATATTATTCAGAGAACCCGACCTGATAGATGTTTGGTTTGATTCAGGAGCAATGCCTTTTGCTCAACTTCATTATCCTTTTGAAAATAAGCATCTGATTTTTCCAAAAGAAGGACAGGAAAATTTTTATCCTGCAGATTTTATTGCTGAAGGAGTTGACCAGACAAGAGGCTGGTTTTTTACTCTTCATGCAATCTCCACTATGCTATTCGATTCTGTTGCATTTAAAAATATTATTTCCAATGGTTTGGTTTTAGATAAAAACGGGAATAAAATGTCAAAACGTCTTGGAAATGCTGTAAATCCTTTTGAATCTATTGAAAAACACGGTGCTGACCCTGTTCGCTGGTACATGATAACTAACGCTCAACCATGGGACAATCTGAAATTTGATGAAGAAGGAATTGAAGAAGTAAAAAGAAAATTTTTCGGAACACTTTACAATACATATTCTTTCTATGCTTTATATGCAAACATTGACGGATTTAGCTATAAAGAAGCTGAAATTTCAATAGAGAAACGTCCTGAAATAGATCGTTGGATACTATCTGTTCTGAATTCCTTAATAAAAGAAGTAAAAGATTGTTACGAAAGCTATGAACCAACAAAGGCTGGCAGATTAATTCAATACTTTGTGAATGAATCATTGAGCAACTGGTATGTCAGACTAAACCGCAAACGATTCTGGGGGGGAGAATATTCTGAAGATAAAATTGCTGCATATCAGACATTACATTCTTGCCTTGAAGCTGTTTCAATTCTTGCCAGTCCTATTGCTCCGTTTTATATGGATAAACTGTTTTGTGACCTGAATGACAGGACTAAACGTTTTAAAGAAAACTCAGTGCATTTAGCTGCATTTCCTGAAATCAATAAAAAAGTTATCAATCATGATCTTGAAGAAAGAATGGAAATAGCTCAACAGATTTCATCAATGGTCTTAGGTCTTAGACGCAAAGTTGCAATAAAAGTCAGACAACCTTTGAGCAAAATGATGATCCCTGTTTTGAGTTCCAATTTTAAACGTCAGTTAGATTTGGTTAAAGAACTGATTCTTTCTGAAGTGAATGTAAAAGAAATTTCATATCTTACAGAAACTTCCGGAATACTGGTTAAAAATATTAAACCAAACTTTAAGATGCTTGGACCAAAATATGGCAAACAGATGAAATTGATTTCTGAAAAACTTGCGACTTTTTCACAAATTAATATTTCAGATTTTGAAAAATCAGGAAGTACCACGTTAAAAATTGAAGGACAATCAATTCATCTATTATTGGAAGATGTTGAAATAAATTCTCAGGATATTCCCGGTTGGTTGGTTGCCAATGAAGGAAAATATACGGTGGCACTGGACATTAACATTTCAGAAGAACTTAAACAGGAAGGAATTGCCAGGGAGTTTGTAAATCGGATACAAAATATCAGAAAAGAAAGCGGCTTTGAAGTAACTGATAAAATTATTGTTGAAATACTCAAACATGATGCGATAAATAATGCAATAGTAAACTTTCAAAAACACATTGCATCACAAACACTTGCTGAAAAAATTATTTTAATTGACAAAATGGAACAAAATAATTCAATTTTCGTAGAAATTGATAATAATGTTACTACATATATTAGAGTATTAAAAAAATAAACTCTATATTTATAAAATTAAAAATTCAGGTTATGGAAAACAAGGAAAAGACAAAGTATAGTGATGAGGAATTGCAGGAATTTAAAGCCCTGATTCTCCAAAAACTCGAAAAAGCCAAAATTGATTATAATTTGCTTAAAAAGAGTCTTACAAATAGTGATGGCAATGACACTCAGGACACATCTCCCACATTTAAAATACTTGAAGAAGGAGCAAATGTCTTATCAAAAGAAGAAGCTGGCAGGCTGGCACAAAGGCAAATAAAGTTCATTCAGCATCTTGAAGCTGCATTAGTGAGAATTGAAAACAAAACGTATGGTGTTTGCAGAGAAACAGGTAAATTAATTTCAAAAGAACGTCTTCGTGCAGTACCTCATGCTACATTAAGTATGGATGCAAAACTAAAACAAGCAAAATAAATTATCCTCCATCTTACAATTAATAAAAAATGGTTAAGTGTTTTCTTAATCATTTTTTTAATTTAGTTTTACCGTTGAAAAAATGAAAATAAATAAACTTCATAAGTCATTTGGATTTGTTATTCTGATTTTAATAATAGATCAGATTTTTAAAATCTGTGTGAAAACAACCATGGAAATAGGTCAGGAGTATAATGTTATCGGCAACTGGTTTATCCTCCATTTTACCGAAAACAACGGAATGGCTTTTGGGATGGAATTTGGTGGTAACACAGGCAAAATAATATTAACCGTTTTTCGTGTATTTGCTGCTATTGGAATAGGCTGGTATCTTGTCAGGTTATCCAGAAAAAATGCACCAACAGGTTTGTTGATTTGTATTGCAATGATTATGGCAGGTGCAATAGGAAATATTATTGACAGTGCTTTTTATGGTATGATATTCTCTGACAGTTATGGACATATAGCCTCAATTTTTCCTGATGGTGGTGGTTATGCCCCATTTTTAAAAGGAAAAGTTGTTGATATGTTGTACTTCCCGATAATTGACGGACACTTCCCCTCATGGTTTCCTCTTTGGAAAGGAGAATATTTCATTTTCTTCAGACCTGTTTTTAATATTGCTGATTCCTCTATTACAACCGGAGTATTAATGCTGATATTTTTTCAACGCAGATATTTCAAAAAAATAGCATAACAGGAACTCCTTTACTTATATAATATCCATGCTTTATCTTTCAATTTAGCCAACTCATTTTCTGCTTCTTTTTTAGTCTCAAAATAATTGTAGCATACTCCATGCATATTTCCAACCTTTCCAAATTTTGTCGGATTATACCCCTCTGTTTTAAGTTTATCAATTAATTTGTCAGCATTTGATTCATCTTTAAAGCATCCTGCAACAAGGTAGTATTTTTTACCGCTGATGTTGGGTTGTGATGTTGTCTGAGTTGAGCTTTCGGATTCAATAGATTTTACTTCGACGGATTCAACTTTGACTGTAGTTTCTTCTTCAGTATCAACTTCTGAGGTTATTACCTCTGATGTATCTGCCGGTATTTCAACAACAGAATCTTTCTCTTCTTGTCCCAAATCAACAACAGAAAGCTCCTGATCCAGATTTACTTTTTCATCCTTTTCTGTTACCTTTCCGGTATTCTCTTTGTCACAATTTATATATGGAATATTCAAACCCCATCCACATACAATATCAGGTTTTAGTAAAGCAAAACCAATTGCTCCGGCAAAAATGACAACAATAATAATTATCAGCCAAAGCCACCATTTTGATTTTTTACCGGTTTTCTTTTCTTTTTTGACTTTTGTTTTTGGAGGTTTAACCGATTTCTCTTTTTTTCTTGCAGGTATATTTTTTTCAACTGATTCCAGATTTTCAGCAACTATCGGTATTTCAGTTTTTTGTTCTGAGATAGTCTCACTTATTACCGAATCTTTTATTTCTTCTGGTTGGACAATATCTGGTTCCTGTTTAATAGGGTCTTTCTCTGCATCTGAAATATTTGTTTCCTGAACAACCTCTATCTCCTCTTTCTGTTCAACAATTGGTTCTGATACCAATTCAACCTCCTTTACAGAATCATCAGGAATAACAGGCGTATCTGTTTCTTTTGCTTGTGTTTGTAATTCGAATTTGACTTTGCCATTTTCATCCTTAAATATCAAACCGATTCCTTCAATTATATATTTTTGCCCTGAATTTATTGTATTATTAATCTGAGAAACAAATTCTTTTACTTTTATCTCAGCAGAATTCTTTTCAATATTTTCTTTTTGTACAATTAAATCAATCAGAACATTATCGTTAAATTTCAAATATTCATTAAAATATATAATTTCTGTATCTTTTTTTCTCATAAAAGAACCGAAATCAGGAATAATTACTCTTTCTTTTTCGCGTAAAATTTCTGCAATATATTTATTCATAGCTTATTAATATTATTAAAATGACAGATTATTAAAATTTGTTCAAAATACTAATAAATTTTGAACCTGACAAATATTTCAGAATGTTCTATTGAAAAAGCCATGGTTATATTTGTATAAAAAGCAATTAATCCGATTAATTCATAAACTTAAACGACAAAATTCTGAATTAATCTGACGATTAAGAAAAGCTAATTTTCAAAATAAATACTTTTCGGAGCAGACTCAGCTTCACTAAATCGGGATTAACCTGCATTATTTTAAGTGCCTTATTAAAACTTTGTGATACTTTCAAAATAACTTCCCCAAAATAGGTTCCTCTATAAACCGATGGGTTAACCCATCGGTTTAATAAGCATCTGAAGATTTGGGGAAATTATTCCGAACTTTTTCCTTATGAATAATGCAGGTTAATATTAATGCTTCTTTTAAATTATTAATTAATCTTATTTTCGATTAATTACAATCTTCTCGGAATGTAACCCAAATTCTGTAAGTACTCTGACCAAATATAGCCCTGGTAAGATATCAGATACATCAATTTTATTTCTGTTATTAATCCCTGTCTGTTCTTTTACCTTTTTCCCTGTAATGTCCATTAATTCAATTGACAGAATTCCCTCTCCTTCAACGATTATTGAATTTTGCGCAGGATTGGGATATATCAAAATATTATCACTAATTAGAGAATTTACCGGATTGATTTGATCTTCATCCAAATAATCATATTGTTGATTGGTTTGAGTCAATTTCAAGTTACCGGCAAAAGGACATTGTGAATATTTAATTGTTGCAATATCAAAGTTGTTTCCATTATATACCATTCCTGTCACATATACATTATTATTCGTACTAATAATTATATCTTTTCCTCGATTAACAGAAATAGCACCTTCAACTTTCCTGTATTCCTCAAGCCATTGCAATTCACCTGTTTTTGAATATTTTGCTGTTAATAATTTTGAATTTTTCGTATACCCGGGATCCTTTACATGACCTGTAACATATATATCTTGATTGTCATCAAGTTTTATTGTATTTGGTAATCCTATTAGGCTTTGATTTGTCCATTCTAGTATGCCATTGGTATTATATTTAAATACTGTTAAAAAATCATCTGACATACCAGATACTATTATGTTGTTAGTAGAATCAATACAAACTGATGTTGGATAATCATTTGAGCCAGGTTGCGGTGAATATATTTTGGCCCAAATATCATTATTATTTGAATCTAATTTAACAGTTAAGTAATCATAAACATACATTCCTTGTGAGCTAGAGGTTTCACCAACAACAATTATATTATTTTTATCATCTGTTTTTACAGATACTGCATTATTTATAGTATTGTATGATATAATTTTATCCCATAAAAGCATTCCATAAGTATTATATTTTAAAACAGTTATATTGTTATTGCAATTTCCTACAACAACAAGATTATTAGAATTATCTAAGCAAGCCTCAATACTAAAGTTATTGAAGTTGTTATAATCATAACGTTTCTTCCAAATCAAATTACCATTATTATTATATTTAAAGACAATTTGATCGTAATCACCATTTCCACTTGTATTTCCAACCACATATATATTCCCTGAAGCGTCAACATCAATTGAAATTGGTTCATCATAAGACGAAGGAGTGTCTTCATATAAATTATTCCAAATCAAATTTCCATCATTATCAAATTTTAATGTTAATAGGTCGGAATTATTATAATTATAACTAACTCCAGTAACAAAGATATTCCCTTGATCATCTATAGTAAAATCTATAACTTCATCATTAATATGATATGAATTGTCATAGATTGTTGACCATATTTCATTACCAAGTGGATCGTATTTTAAAATAACGATATCATACCCTGTAGTATTATTATCAGATATTCCTGCAACAATAATATTGTCGAATAAATCAATCTTAGCTCCGACATTATGTATCGAATCAGCTCCACTATAAGTAACATCCCATTCCATGTTGTTTACAACCAAATGAAGCGAAACAGGGTAACTTGTATTCCAATCTTCCAATGTCATAAAAGGTACATCTTTTAAACCATACCCTGAAATAGTTGTAATAGAATAAAGTTCGACAGGAGATAAATTATTTAATTGGAAACCATTAAATTTGAATTCTCCGTTGTAGTCAGTTATTGCAAAATCAACAGAACTGACAATATCATAATTTTCATCAATTATAGCCAATGTGTCATTTATAAAAGGATTTCCTCCACAAAGATCACTTTCATATAAAATTCCCTTTATTGTGGGACAATCAATAACTGAAATTTCTTTAAAATACTCACTTTCACATCCTTCATATGACCTAACAGTCAGATGTATTATAAAATCTCCAATGTCAGTAAATATATGGGACGGTTCCATTTCACCGGTTGTATAACCGTCTCCGAAATCCCACAGATAGGTTTCTCCGCCATATTCCTGCGTCAGATTTGATATTTGAAATACATTATTCAGACAAGCAACAGAATCACAATCAAATAATGCAAGAGCAGGTTCATTGATCCGGAGATATTTTACAAGTGTGTCACTACACCCGATTGAGTCAATTACTATTAGCCGTATTGCAAACTCTTCGATACTGCTAAAAACAGAAAAAGGATTCCGGTCATTTGAAATTTCACCGTTTCCAAAGTCCCATGTAAAAGCAAACGGTTCAATCCCCTGTGATGTACTTGTAAAATGTATTGTGTCATTTAAACAACCCGGGTCTGATATTTCAAAATCTGCAAGAATAAATGAAATATATGTTTTCTTTGTAGTAGTAACACTATAGTCCATTTCTTCCCATTGTTTAGTTTTCAAATCCTTTTTAATTAATGAAGCAGTCAGATTTACATTATACTCTCCATTTTCGCCATAAGTATGTGATATGCTTGTAATATTTTCATTAATCAAATCTGACAATGAATAAATTTGCTCCAAAGTAGTTGTCATATCTCCGAAATCCCATATATATTTTACCTTGTACAATGATGTGTCCACAGAAGCAAATGATATGCAAGTTATGGAATCTGACATGCAGGGAGTATTTAAGATTTCTGAATAGTCTGGCTTCACTCCAAATAAAACAGTATTATTATTTCCACAACTGCCCTGATATGTAATCGCATAATCTGTTTCCGGATTTGGAAACACTGTGACTGCTCCTGTTTTACTAATTGTGTCACATTTATTGTTTGATAATAAATTAACCACATATGTGCCTGGTTTTTCAAATATATGAACCGGTGTTGCATCTGTTGATACCAAGCAATCTCCAAAGTCCCATATATAGAATATGGATAATTCTTCAGGGGCGAATATTGTGTTTTTTCCATGATAGATTTCTTCGGGGTTGTCAAGGTCACTTTCTACTGTAAATCCATTTAGGAATTTATCTTCTATTTTGGAATTATTTATTGCAAAAACACAGTTGTGTTCCACTGTAAATGGTTCTGCCGGTGGTGTAACCGGATTTGTCCCTATTTGTGAATTATTTCCAATATTGTTTTCTACTACCTGGTAATCTGTAATAATGACGTTTTTTCCAATATTTATCCCTTCTTCTATTACAACATTTGTTCCTGTAACTGTTTCTTGCTTTATTTTTACATCTTTTTCTACCCGGTTGTTGTCGCCTATCTCAATGGTTTTATCCAGGCTGCAATTTTCCTGTATAATGCTATTGCTTCCTATCTTAATGTCTTTATCTGCCACTACATTTTTACCTATATATGCCCCGTCTGATATCTCTATGTTTTTCTTTAATACAGCATTCTCAGCAACCTCAACATAATCTCCCAATTTTACTTCTTTATCTATGCTAACTCCTGATGAAATCCATACATATTTACCTATCTCACAATCCTTTGCAACAGCAACCCCACTCATGACCACTGTTCCTTCTCCTATTGTGGTATTTTTACTTATGTCTGTATTATCTTCTATAACCACTTCTTCGCCAATAAAAACATTCTCTCCTATTGTTACATTACTCCCAATGCTTGCTTCGTCTGATATTATTACATTTTCACCAATGTTTGTATTACTTCCTATTGTCACTTCATCTCCGATAGTTGACGAACCTGATATATTGGCCGTTTCTTCAATAACTGTTGGTTTAAAAATAAGTTCTTCTGGTTTCTTGTAAAGAATATTAAACGCTTCAACAGGCTCTTCGAACTGTATGGTTTTTTCAACTGCTGAAATGTAGCTAGTTAATTCTTCTATAATTGCTAAATTTTTATCATCCAAATAGCATATATCTATAGACTCAAGAACAATTTTTGCTTCTTCATACATTCCTACAATGCTGTATAATTGAGCTTTATTAATCAATTTATTGAAAATATTTAAGTAATTATATTCATCTATTTCTGTATCTGTCTGCAGGTCATATATTTCAATAATTTCTTCCATTACAATATCAGTATTGCCAGCATCTATATCATCATTGAAAATCTGTTTGTTATAATAAGCATCATAAAATGCTTTGTTCATTTTAATAAACGCAAACTCCATTAACCTTTGTTCACTGGCATTCAATTCATCTTTTTCAATTATCAATAACTGGTGTAAAATGTCAACTGCCTCAATATCATTTCCATACATGTCTTCACTGGTCATTCTCTTTATTGCATATACCACTGCTTCACCGTATGTAAGTGTCAATACTCCTTCATTTGTTGCTATTGATACTATTTTCGTGCTATTATCAACATCTCCAAGTTTTAGATGATTTTGAAGTACTATAATTGGGTCAACTGGGCAATCAGGAATATAACTAATAACTGTACCAGAAAAGCTATAATTTAAATAGCCGCCAGAGCAATATGATTTTAAATAATTATCTGTATTTGGATTATATGAACTCCAGTTATTGTTTGATGCTTGTATTGGGTTGCTAATATTACAATTATTCAATGTCCCTTTAATTATTTTGCAAGCTGGATATTGAAATTTTGAAAAAACATTAAATCCCTCATTAAGAAATATGTTTTCTGCATTATCAAGATGAATATTACCATAATTTGAACTACCATTGTCTATTATTTTATTATAACCACCTCTATGTTCAGTGCTTAAATCAAGAATTCCTCCGTCTTCAATATAAATTCCTCCTTTTGAATGATTTGAAATATTACAACAGCTTAATGACAGAACTCCTTTCCCTGTATGATGAATCCCCTGATAATGATTAGCAAAATCAGATTTATTTATTAAAATATCTGATCCACTTGAATTACTTTCAATAAATATACCATATCCTGATGAATTGATGTACCCTCCAATAAATGTACAATTATTAACCTCACAAGATAACTGTGGATGTATAGCATGCCAACCTATACCAGTATTAGAATTAAAATCTGTTGATATAAGTTCAACTTTACCCCCATTTGTTAATATTCCATCCAAATGATTGTTTATCTGACAATTAGACAATTTTAGTTTTTTAGGAGGATAATTACTTGTATTGATTATATCAAAACTTTTTAGTTTATTACTTAATTCCGCTTCACATGAAACAAGACCATATAAGTTTGCCTCAAGCATAACATTATTAAATTCAGATAGTAAAATTTCTGAATTATTGTTTAAGATTATTTCTGAACTAACACTAGCTCTAAAATCAACTGATCTAAAGAAGTTCGATTTAGCATTTGAGGTTATCTTTCCATTATTAAAAGATATTTCGCACCCTACTATTTTTAGTTGATTTATTGATGTGTATGACAAATTTGACAATGACGTAACATAAATTTTAATATCATCTTCCCCTGATCCGATGATTGATACATTTTTGTTATTTCCAGTAATGATTGGATTATTGTCTGCTTGAATAAACCCTTGCTCTGAAGGACCAATGAGTACAAAATCATCATGGTTATCAGCTATCTCGATAATTCCTTCTAAATATATTTTACTCGTAGGGGTATTCAGGAAAACACGAGACCCATCATAAATAATTTTACCTTCATCATATATAGAACTATTAGTTGCAAGATGAATATCTGAGTTTTCTTTTAATATTAACTCTCCTCCAGACTCAATGAAAATAATACCATTAAATGGTTGATTACAACTCTCTCCTAATTGAGTATTTTCTAATATTAATTTACCTCCACTCCTAATATTAATCTGAGAAACATTAATTACAGAATTAGTAATTGATAATTCAACATTATTATCAATAGTGAACCCTCCCATAAATCTGTAAGTTTTATCAGTCCAATAGTTGACATCAGAAGCTAATGCGCTATTTATTAACTCATTACTTGTAAACGTTTGATGCGGCATACAATTATATAAAAACATTCCTGGACCACTGGTTGTTATTTGATCAGGCATTTCACATAAAGGCGGATTACTAACAGATATTAATGGACTTAAACCATGTATGCAATCATACATTAGTTCAAGAACACTATTACTATTATTTAATGATATATTTGAACCTGCATCAAAACAAAAATATCCGAGTGGACATACTCTTAACATTGAATTATCATTAATAATTACATTACCACCAGATTCAACAATAATATTACCACCATTCTCTATATATAGTCTAGAACCATTGTTCATTATTAAAGATCCACCATTTTTTATTCTTATATAGCTTCCTTTTTTTATCTTAACGTAAGATAAAGTATTTATTGAATTATCACCTAATATGAAATTACCACCATCTTCAATTACAATTTCAATATTTGCACATTCACATGTTTTCACACTAAAGGGAGATCCATAATCAGGGAAAATGTCAACTGCATTTTCGTCATAATAATTATAATTAATAGGCCTATTTGCATTAATACACAATTCTCCACCGTTTACTACTGTAACATCTCGCAATAAGAAATTTCTTTTGTCTCCGTAATTATATGTTGTATTTAATATATCGGGTAAATAATTAAATGAAGTAATATCTGCTTTGGAATCTCCGGCAAGCACTTCTTTAAGAATAAAAACAATATTTCCAGGAGTAGCTTCAGAATGTTGCTCATTTGTACCCAAAGGACCATACAATATATTGAATGGACTAACGTTACATGCATCTTTACAAGTAGGAAAGATGTAATTTGACAAATCCAAGAAAAGTTCATTATCAGTTAAATTGCAGTCTGGAGCATTACCTAAAATTTCATCTGTTTTAATATCCAAAGCACTAACTGTTGGAATAAAACAATGATTTTTTTTATATTCAGAATCTTGAATTGCCGCAAACCCTGTATCTACAAGACTTTGTGAAAGTGTAGGAGCTAATTGTTCCATTGTATTTCTATATCCACCAGGGCAATCATCATATCTTGGCCAAACCGTATAAAGATCCTTTTGTGAATATGGAGTATATGGCATATCTCCAGAAAAGATAAAATTAGCATCTCCAAAATAATTAATTCCAGGCAAAGCAATACATGAAAAATCCACACACCAAAAAAGCCATTGACAATCATGATAATCAAATAATGAGCAACCTGGAGATAAATCAGATATTCCTGTTGAATTACATGAACCATTTGCAATTCCTACCTTTCTACATGTTGTAGGATAACCCATTTGTAATGTTGTATTAACATAGGGTGTTCTATATCCAGAAAAACCATTTGGTACTATTTGATAATAAGAGAGCTGCATAGAAGCAGGCCTTTTTAAAGTTTTATTAATCTGTGTTTCTGCATCTGAATTACCACTATCATATGCTAAATATTTAAATAAATGTTGTAAGCTTGGAGGGATATTTGCCCCTTGATGAGGAGAATCAATTGAAACATAAAGTCTGGCACAATGATTCATCCCATTTAGTTCCATATATCTAAGTGCAAATTTTCCAATCTGGCCACCCATACTTGCACCTGCAACTATAATAGGCTCATCACCAACTTTATATTGTTGTATTTTGTTTATTAATTCAACCAATAGCATTGAATTTTTTTGTATATAACCAGCACCATCTGCGAAATCTAACATAATAAAATCATAACCATATTCTTTTAATTCAGAAATTAGCGCTGGATATCTTTGAGCAAAACCATAAGCAGGATTACTTCCTTCAATTAATCCACAATATCCTAAGTCTCCGTTTCTATAGACTCCTAAGTCGTGTGTCAAATGAAAATCAATACCTTCAACCAGAATAATTGGCTTTCTTAAAATTTTATCTGGGTTTGCATACACAAAATATGCATTACCAAACGCTTTTGTAGAGATTGAAATATCAACTGGAATTCCAGGAAATACAATGATCGTTTCAGTCACCCATGTATCGTCTGTAAAATAGCCACCAGAACTATTATGAACAAAACCTTTAGATGCACTAATTCTCCATTTATAAGTTGAATTTGGCACATTCCAAGGTGGATCATCTGGTATTACTGAAGGAATACATGAGTATTCTTCTGAAGATTTTGTATGCAAAATTGATGATAGTCCATCAGTATAATGAAGAATTATTTCAATATTTTTTTGTGTTACATCTGAATAATTAACTGAGATGATTTCATCAAAATTCACTGTTCTAAAACCTATCCCATCATCAAAATCAATCTCAATATAATCTAAATCTGTTCTATTAGTAACATACATTTCATCATATAAAACAAAATTCACTTCTATATAATCAAAATTCGGTTCTAATAAACTTGCTGCAATTAGTTTCTTTTGTTCATATAGGTCATTTTTTGAAGTAGTATTTTCTACAAACTTTCCATTTGAATAACTTATTAAGCCATCAGTGTATGCATCGTCAACAATTTTATCATATTCAAAATCTATTATTCCTAATGGTAATAGTATCCCATTATGAGTCATTTTCTTACTTTTTAAGAATTTATCCACGTCGCCCCAACTAAAATTATGATTTGCTAAAGACATATTTAATAATTCACTATACATCTGAATCCAGCGGTCATCTTTACAAATATTATTAGTTGTCCCATCATATAGTAAAATTTTTGATTGATGCTTTGCCTTATCATACAAATAACCTGAATTAATATAACTAACATCCAAAAAACTAAATGCTGATTTTACATTTATACTATCAACAACATTTGAAGGTAATGTTTCAATAAATTGAGACTTACCTATTAAACATGTCAATGTAAATAACCCAATAAATAAAATTCTTATGTCCTTCATAATTTATACTATTTAAAATTATTGTTTGATAAACTTTTTTAAGATTGTATTATTTCCAGTTATTATTTTTACAAAATATAATCCAGGTTGCAAATCTGATATATCTACATTTATATTATTACCAAATTCAATTTCCTGAACCACTCTTCCATGCATATCAACAATTTCTAACTTAATTTCCCATTTCTTATGGTTAATGACTTTTACATTAATATTATTTTTTGCCGGATTTGGATATAAAATACAACTAATATTTCCTTTATTAATTAACTCATATTGATTCAGCAAATAATTGAAATTAGCTATATACATATCAGATGATCCATTGGAATATAACGACTGACTTCCAAGCTGGTTATTAACACCACTAAAGTCACCTGTTATAAATAAATCATTCCCTTTTGCATTAATTGCATTAATTGAAAAATGATCAATTACAGGCATTGTAAATCCCCATTGACATACTCCATCTTTGGATAATTTACAAACAAAATCATGATTAAAAACCCCATTAGGTACCAACCATACAGAATCAATAATAACAGTGTCATATACAAGTGAAATTTCATTATAAAAAAATACTTCCTCAATATCATTTACTGCTAAATTTCTTACCCATGACTCATAGTAAAAACCTAAATTCCCAACTATTTGTTTCCACCATATTAATGACCCAGTTGAGTCAATTTTAGCAATAAAAACATCATCATTATATATTGGCAAAAAAACATTACCTAAAAATCTCAAAGTATCACTATACATACCAGTTATATAAATATTAGAATTGTTATCAGTTGTCATATGATAAGATTCCATATTTAAACACTGAATAGATTTTGTCCATAAATGATTCCCAGACGTATCTACTTTAGATATATATGTACCAGCACTATTAATAAGAACATCTATTGTATCATTACCAAAAAAAACCGTATCATTATATATTCCATAAATAAATAGTTCTTTTCCAGCTTCAATCCGTAACAATCCGGAATCTTCATTATTATTTTTTATATGTACATTCCATATAAGTGAGCCAAACTCATTATATTTTAAGAGTATTGAATGTATCACATCAGGATTTGAAGTATTTGTGCTGTATGCAGTTCCTTCAATATTAATATTATCGCTAAAACTGATAACACAATATAGCTCATTATCGTTATTTACATCAGATGTGACATATACACTATTAGATGAAGTAGGATAAAGCTTTAACCAATCCAGTTCTCCATTATTTGCATTTAATTTGGCTATAAAGGCACTTGTTTGATCGATGTAAATAGAAGAATCGCAAAAATTTATATGACCAGTATCATTACTGAAACTATTTATATTTCCAGATAAATAGAGCCATTCATCTTTTTCAATAATTGAAAAGATATTATCTACACATTTACCATTGATTTGTTTAATCCAATTTGTATTGCCAAGACTGTCAATCTTTACTAATATTATATCATTCCTAAATAAGCAACTTCCACTATTATCAAGGTTCAATAACACACTATCAATATCAAATGCTTCTGTATAAATACCAGCAAAATATATGTTTTTATCATTATCAATGTCAATATTGATTCCTTCATCAAAACCTGGACTACCAAACGTTTTTACAATATCCCAACTTTGAGATAATCCTTTGCTGTATACAAACATTAATAGCGATATACTCATAATTGTATAAATACCTTTTTTATTATTCTTATACATTACTTATACAATTAAAATTGTTGTAACTATTCGGGTTGCAAATTAGCAATAGTTTTAAAAGCAGTCAAAATATTTTGCCCATTTTTTATGCAGGTATCTGTAATAGATCGAATAATCGCATACGTTTGAGCTCCATTAGCAGTTTTAAACTGACCTGATACTTTTTGTTTTACTTTGATATTTCGAATGGCTCTTTCCGATGCGTTGTTATCTGGCGGTACATCCAATAAGTAAAGAAAAGTAAAAATGTAATTTTTATATTTTATCATGCGTTTTTGAAAAGTTAGTACCTCTTTCATATTATCAGGAATAACATCAACTAATAATTTGTTGAGTACATTTTCTAAAACTGTTCTTTGAAAAATTGGTTGCAAATAATCTGCAGGCGTAAGAGATTCTTTAAGTTTCAATGAATCATAGAGCAATAATTTGAATTCTGTAGCCCATGAAGAATTATAGCGTTCTTCAAGGTATTTCAGTTCTCTTAATGAATGAGATGTGCATACTTGGTGTCGGGCTGCATCTGTATTAAAATGGCATTTCCAGCAATCATGAACAAAAATAGCTTGCGGAAATCCATCAGGAAAAGTTGCGTCTACCGTTTCCATGCCTCTGTTTTTGGAAAATGTTATGAATGTGGCAACTTTACTTTGCCAAGTCCAGAACCAACCTTTTTTCCCGTTTACTTTAGCGCCTGTTTCATCAACACCTATAACAAAACTGTTTTTTACTTTATCGGCTATTACTTCGTAAGCAGAAAGTGCTTTTTCAGAAAAACGATTCAGTATATCACATATAGTGCCTGTACTTATTGGCAAATTACACACATCTGAAAAAAATTCACGCATTCTATCAAAAGGTATAAATTGTCTCGTATGCAGATATGCAATTACTGATTCAATATTAGCTCCGTAGCTTATAGGAGCATTTACTCCTAATGGAAAACTTGATTCTGTAATATGCCCACAGCTACATTCGCAACTGAATATCCTATGTTCAATATATTGAG
The DNA here is from genome assembly GCA_043826845.1 of Bacteroidota bacterium. Taxonomy (GTDB): domain Bacteria; phylum Bacteroidota; class Bacteroidia; order Bacteroidales; family CAYTAU01; genus JBDRPR01. The sequence goes on along the minus strand of JBDRPR010000291.1, from coordinate 9,618 downwards.
GTATTATTGGAGGAATATCTACAACTTGTCTGCGCATTTCTTCTTTACTGATTAAGCCCGTTAAATCTTTACCGCAATGATTACAAAACTGAGGCTTGTGTTCAATAATTTCATCTGGTATATCTGTCATTGTTAATGTGCTTCCTTCATGTCCTGTTTGACCACCAGGTTTTCTTCCATTACTTTTTCGTAAACTCTTGGTTTTAGTTATTCTGTTTTCATCTTTGGAGGGGGGAATTGAGCTATTATTGCTGTTTTTTGGGTACCTCAACTTTTCATTTTCTTCTATAAGATATTTTATTTGCAATTTAAGCATTGCAATTTCTTCTTTGAGTTCCCTTATGCATTGTTGTTCTATTGTCAAAATTTATTTTTTTCAAAGGAACGTAAACCTCAGCAAATTCTAAGAAAAACAACGACTAAGTTGTTAGTTACTATTCAACAATTGTTAATTAAGTGTTCAATTTTTTACTTTTTGAAAAATATTTTTATAATATTGCTGAATAGTTACAAATTGTTTAATATAAAATTTCATAATATGTTGTGTCAAACGCCTTGCAATATACATTTATAAAATACTGACTCATACCGGAATGTGTGTCAGTACCATGAACTATATAAGAGAAATCATTTAAATTATTACCATAAACAGGACCAACAATAGTAGTATCACCATTATAACTTGATAAATTAGGGTTGTAATCAAAATATGGAGTAATGGTAATAGAACTACCTAAAATTGTATCAATATTTATACAATGAAAAGATATGTATCCGATTGGCTGAATTGCCAAAATAATTTCTTCATATTTATCCTCATTTATATAAAACCAGTCTGATTTTACATAATTTGGATGATCTACCAATATGTCGAGATTTATATCATCATTTAACGAATAATAAAACTCGCCACTTTTATTACATATCAGACTATCATAAAAACTTTGACTCCAAGTAAAACCCCCTTCAACATCATATAAATATATAGTAGCATTTGGAACTACATTCTGTGTAGTAATATCCCTAACAGTTCCATGAATTAATTTAGGATATTTTTTTTTATTACATGCGGTAGAAATCAACAAAATGCTGATTATTGATATTGCAATTATTTTCATCTGTTATTTTTTCATTTTTATATTACGGTCACATGGTCCTGATAGCTATCGGGATGGTGTGAAAATTTTCTCATGTCTATTTCATAACTATTTTAAGCTAGTTTGTCACAACTCTTAAACATTTTTTTGTAAACCACACCTTAAAGTTATATCTTTACTGGTAAACATTTAGCTGACGATATACAAAGATAATATTTTATCAAAAATACGAAAGAAAAAAGCATTTTGCAAGTTTTTTATTTGAAATAATTCAATTGTTTCTTAACTGCCGCCCAACTACCCCAACTCCCGCATGTTTGCAGCTCAATGCCATTAAGTTAACACATACTTAATTCTCCTGAAACTTTATGGTGTTTAATAATCTCAATATCTCCCTTGTTTGCAACGAGGGGTTTTTGTTTTGTCGTTTTTAACGACCATACCCACCGCTGCCACCCGAATCCTTCGGGTGGTTCTTAAATCACAATTACTCCTTCTAACAATCCTTTTTCACCACTATAATCAACTGCACTGCTATACTTATAATCTTCAGGTCTAAAAACCAATCCTTCAGCTACAGGATTATTATGTATATAGTTTATCTTCTCATCTATGACTTTATTGCTCCATAATTCAATAGGTTTATTATCATGCCTCCAGAACTGATAATTATCAACATTTGAGGATTCTGAAGCAACTTTGGCAAAATGTGCCAGCAACCAATCTTTTCTGCTCTCTTTTGGGTTGTTTTTTATTGTCTGTACTATCTTCTTGCTGGTATATCGTTTAAAATCTCCCAGAAGCAATTCCGGCTTCTGCTCATTAATACTCCTGAATATCAAATGAACATGATTGGTCATTATACACCAGGCAAAAATTTCCATTCCTTTATTTTGTTGACAATATTGTAAAATCTCAATTAATATATCTTTATATTCATTTCTGGTAAATACATCAAACCAATCAACAACAGCAAAACATACAAAGTAAACGCCTTCCGGATTATGAAATTATTAATTCCTGCTCATTTGCTAAAAGTAATATTTTAACGTGTCTCGTATAAATACTGAATTTATGAGCCAACTCCGAGAAGCATAAATTAGAAAAATCTGATTTTAAGGATTGGATTCTTCCTTGTTTTTAAACGAACTTGGAATAAAAAACTCTTCCGGAAGGACTTTTAATAAAAGGGGCAATAAAATAGATCCTCCAGGCACCATAAATATTGCAAATGAGGGCATTGTGCGAAGAATATCCAGTAGCTGTTCTTTTACTTTTTTCTTTTCCTCATCATTTAGTTTTGTTTTACCTGACTTAGCCAATAATTCAACCAATTCCTTGCTTTCTTTTAATTCCTGAATAATCATTGACTTATTTTTTATTATTTTCTTTGAAATTTTTTTTGTTAATCCTTCGCTTAAGCTTTGATAATTATTTTTGTTTTTCAGATAATGGATTTTATCATAATTATTAAGGACAAAACTTTCAACGGCAATAACAGACGATTCTTTATCTTCGTCAGATAGGTTTAGTTTTTGTGCCAGTTCATCAATAAAGAGTTTCCCTGTATCCGTCAAAATCATATCAGACCACATAGTTAAAACTGATATTTCAAAACAAAATTTCCGAAGTATCCATGAATCAATTAATCCGGTTTCGATTTCGCTGATATTGATTTTTTCTGCTAAATATTTTCTTGCTTCTGCTTTTTTCTGATCAGGCAATTGAGCAGATTGAAGAAAATATTCAAAAATCCTTTTTCCCTCTTTTAAAAGATACTGATTTGTACGAGTTGCAGCTGCAATGAACTTTAAAACGATTAATTTAATATTATTTTGTTGTTGATATTCAATAACTTCGGAATTGTCAAGCCATCGTGTATAATAAACAAGATCCATAAAGATCATGCTGTTTTGAAACATACTGGTTAAAAAACTTTTAGAAATTTTATATTTAAGATTTATTCTTTTCTCAATAATTTTTTCAAGCTTTACATAACTGTCGGTACTTTTAATTTTGTCGAAAAGATCAGGAAAGGCTTTTGAGTAAAAGGACAAGATATTTTCAATAACAGAATCAATTTCTGAAAAATTAAAAGAGTTATTCCTGTTTTTAAAAATGCAAAAGCTTATATTTAAATAACTTTCTGTCAGGATCAGCTTTAATTTTTCCTTATCATTCCATTCGTTTATTCTAGGATGATCTTCAAGAAAAAATTGTGCAGGTAAACCATAAATAATTCCGGTGTTTTGAATTATTCTGTACAGGAACATTTCATTGCTTGATGATTTGTTTTTAACAAAACACGATTTTTTACATACTTTTTTGTAGTGTCCAAATATAAATGCCTTAAGCCAACCTTTGCTACCGGGGTTCATATTGTTATTTTTTCCAGAATGCCGGTGAGAGGATAATCAGAACAGTAAAAATTTCCAGACGTCCAATAAGCATGAGAAGTGAGAGGAACCATTTTCCAGCATCAGGAATATCATGAAAATTTGCAGCCGGACCCACAGTACCAATTCCAGGGCCTATGTTTCCCAAAGATGACACAACAGAGCCCATTGCTGATTCAAAATCAAGACCCATTCCAGCCATTATTAAAGTGCCTAAAACAAAAATCAATATATATATTACAATAAAAGCCAGAATATTTGACATGATAGATACTGAAACTGTTTGTTTATTATAACGAACAGGAATAACAGCATTCGGATGAATCAGTCTTTTCATCTCCAGAATACTGTTTTTTAAAACAAGAAGAATACGGACAATTTTCATCCCTCCTCCAGTCGACCCGGCCGACCCGCCAAAAAACATGGCAACAAATATTACAATAATCAAAAATGGTCCCCAAAGCAAATAATCAACAGTCATATAACCTGTTGTAGTAATAATGGAAACAACCTGAAAAAAAGCATCTCTGAATGATTTTTCAATTCCAAAACTTTGTGTTAAATAGAGCACCAACGTAACAACGAATGTAAAACACAAAATAACACCAATATAGAATCTGAATTCCTCGTCTTTCCATATTTTTTTAAATTTGCGGTTTAATGCAAAATATGATAGTGTGAAATTTGTACCGGCAAAAATCATGAAAATAGTAATAACATAATGTATAAATGGTGATTGCCAATATGAGATACTTGCCTGTTTTGTAGAATATCCTCCGGTTGCCATTGTAGTAAAGGCATGATTTACAGCGTCAAAAAGAGTCATTCCTCCAATCCAAAGTAATATAGTTTCAGAAAACGTAAATAAAAGATATATTCCCCAAAGTCTTTTGGCTGTTTCCTTTATTCTGGGATGAAGCTTATCTGCCTTTATCCCGGGAACCTCGGCAACAAATAATTGCATGCCTCCGATTCCCAATAAGGGTAAAATTGCTAAAGACAAGACAATTATTCCCATTCCCCCGAGCCATTGTGTAAGACTTCTCCAAAACAGCAAACCATGAGGAATTGCTTCAATATCATTTAATATTGACGCTCCTGTTGTAGTGAAACCGGACATGGTTTCAAAAAAAGCATCTGTATATGATGGAATTGCTCCGCTTAAATAAAATGGAATTGCACCAAAAACAGAAAATAATATCCATCCTATACTGACTACGATATACCCTTCTCTTGTTCCTACCTCACGAGTTATATTTCTATTAAAAAGCCAACAAAAAAACCCTACAAATATAGAAATAGAAGAAGATATTATTAAAGGCCAAAAATCACTTTCCCTGTATATTAAAGATATTATTGATGATAATGCAATGAAAAAACCCTCAAGCATCAATAAAAATCCCAAAATATTAATAATGAACCGGTAGTTCATGGTTTTTTAAATATTAAAAAATTTGTCGACTTTTTTAATTGCTGAAGGCAAAGAAAAAACAACGACTTTATCATGTGCTTGTATATGAGTATCTCCCTTAACGATAAAACTTTGATCTTTTCGAATTACACCTCCAATTATGGCTCCTTCAGGAAAATTCAAATCTTTGACCATTGATTTGGTAATTTTTGTATCATCCTGGACGACAAATTCAAAAACTTCTGCATCTGCTCCTGTTAAACACTTAGACGCTTCAACTTTAGCATTCATTGTAAAACGATAAATATAACTTGCCGAAATCAGTTTTTTGTTAATAATTGCCTCAATTCCTATATTCTCAGCCAGATCAATATAATCAATATTCTCAACTTCTGCAATTGTCTTTTTCACCCCCATTTTTTTTGCATACAAACACGACAAAATATTCGTTTCTGAACTTTCTGTAACTGCAATAAATGCATCCATCTTTTTCAAACCTTCATCCATCATCAGGTGTATATCACTTACATCTCCGTTAATTATTAAAGACTTTTGCAAAATATCGGATAGTTCCAGGCATCTTTCTTTTGAGGATTCGATCATTTTAATGTTGTACCTGTTTTCAAGATCTTTAGCTGTTTTCATCCCAATTCTGGAACCGCCCAAAATCATAATATTTGATATTTCATAATGAACTTTTCCGGCATATGTCAAAAGACTTTGCACACCAGCCTGATTAGTAATAACATAAACCAAGTCGTTTTTTAGGAACATATCTGATCCTCTGGGAATAATGGTTTTTTCATTTCGTGTGATAGCAACTGCTCTGTAATCAAAATGAGGATTTATTGCAGAAGCTTCTATTAAAGAATGGTTAATTATAGGGGCATCATCATCAAGTCTTACAACAGTCAATAATAGTTTTCCTCCTGAAAACTCAAATAATTCTGACAAACCTGATTGATGTATAAGTCCAACTATTTCATTTGCAGCTAATTTTTCAGGACAAATAATAGTATCTATTCCTAAATGCCTGAAATGTTCCCGACTCGTAGGGAAAAGATATTCCCGGTTATCAATTCTGGCAATAGTTTGTTTGGCTCCCATCTTTTTGGCAATCATAGCCGAAATTAAATTGGTCTCTTCATTTTTGGTAACCGCAATAAATAAATCTGCCTCACTTGCTCTGGCGTCAGACAAGTTTGCAAAAGAGGTGCACGAGCCTGAAATAGTCAAAATATCGTAGTGACTTTCGAGGTTGGTTATGTTTTCAACATCATTATCAATAACTATTATATCATGCTTTTCTTTGGAAAGCATCTCTGCGAGATGAGTTCCAACTTCTCCGGCACCAGCAATAGTGATTTTCATCGAATTAAATTTTTCGCAAAATTAATAACAATGTATTATATAGCGATATATTTTGAGTCATTTAATACCCGGGTTAAATTCATATGTCTATATAACTGCCATTTAAACTATATTAAATTAAGAGAGAATGCTCCTGAAGTACTTATATTATAAAAATTAATTCCTGAATCCTTACACTCCTTTGTCCATTTATCAATCTGCCAAAACGAATTTGAAGAGTCAAAAATAACAGTCTTAAAATCATAACATTTTATTAAATCTTCAATATTTACGCAAGAATTTTTTGTAATAAGGATATAATCAATTTTCAGTTTCTTGTCTTCCTGATTAATTGCAGGGTTGAAATCCTCATTAATTAACAGAATTCTTTTATCATAAAATGATATATAATTGTGTTTATAAAAAAGATTCTGATTATCAATCGTAATAATATTTGAGAATAAAAACTGACTGTTAAATTTTTTTAAATCCAGAATTTTCTCATTCTCAACTCCAAGTTTAAGCCAGTTGTTTTTTATATTAAACATTAACTGGCTTTTATTTTCTTTAATATCGAGATCACTAAAAAGAATATTATCTCGGCCGTCAATAAAATTAATTGCTGTATATCCGTTTATATTATAAACTACAATTTCTCTTTGTTTAATTTTTGTATAATTTTCAATAACAAACCATGTAAATAAGCTTATGCAGGAAATCAGGATTAAAAAAACGAATTTGGCCTTTTTCGTAAAAAACAATAAAGTTAATCCGATAATAATTAAATATATAATTATGGTTTGTCCGGAATTTATTGAAATATCAATAAATGTAGAACCCGGAAGCTTTTCTATCTCTGTAACCGAATAATTCAAAGCATATATTATGTACGTAAGTATTTTTGCAAAAAAAGAAGAAATAATTGGAATAAATGAAAACACTAAAACGAATATTCCCATTCCTAAGACAATTGTTCCCAGCGGAATAACTATAAAGTTGGATATAAAAAAATAATTTGGAAATTGATGAAAATAATATATACTGATAGGAGCAGTTCCTATTTGTGCTGCAACGGATACAGTAAATAGAGCCCATAATTTATCAAAAACAGAATATTTGAAATATAACAATTTATAAAAAACCGGTTGAAATATTACAATTGACAAAACTGCCAGATAGGACAATTGAAATCCAACCTCCATGATTATGTAAGGATCGTAAATCAATAGGAAAAATGCAGAAGCAGCCAGTGAGTTGTAAATATTTACAGGGCGATTGATTGAACTGCCTGCAATTACGAACGAAAACATAATTGTAGCTCTCAGGACAGACGGAGATAGTCCGGTTATGCATGCGTAGCTCCACAAAACAAGCAAAAGCAATATAGAGCGTATAATTTTCCCCCTTTTGTTTTTAAAAAAAAAGCCGAATAGAAAGTTAAAAATCAAATAAATTATCCCGACATGTAATCCTGATACTGCCAGAACATGCATTGCTCCGGATGCAGAGTATGATCTTTTCAGGTCAGCGTCCAATTTATCTTTATAACCCAAAGTCAGAGCAGAAGCAATTGATAATTCATCTCCGGTCATTCCGTTTTGTTCATATAAATGAATCAGATAATTTCTGATTCTGTTACAAACAACGTAAAGGGAGTTCTTCTTATCATTTAGTAATTTCCAGCGTGCAGACTTCAAATAAGCTTGTTTTGCAATTAAGTGAAAAAATAAATATTGCTTATAATCAAATTCATTGGGATTATTGGCAGTTTTTATATCTTCAAGTACAGGTTCAAATATTATTTGATCCCCGGTTTCCAGGAGTGAAGCAAGGCTGTCCTTTTCGAAATATACAATTGCTTTGCCATCTGTTTCAATCCAGTAATTGTTATTTTTAATTCCCGTAACATTTAAAACGGCTTTAATAGATTTCTCTTTTTCCTGCGGTTGTTCAATGATCTCTGCAACAATAAATCCTTCTTCATTTATTTCTTTTGTCCAGAGGAGTTTATCTTTTTGTAAATCAGATATTGTAATTCCTGAGAAAAATAAAAAAATATGGGCAAAAAATCCAAATAACCAATTGGTTGAAAAATTACTATATAATTTTTTATAAATTGCTCCCAAAAGAAGCAGAAAAAACAAGATTGCACTACTGTAATAAAACCATATTGCAGAAAATTCAAAATGTATCTGAACGATTATCCCAAATGCAAATGGAATAAATAATCGCACGTAAGGTATTTTTCGCAGTACGTCAAGCATTCTGTTTTAACGCATTGGATTTATTTGTCAAACCTAAACATTTTTTTTAAAATAAGCACAATGCATAGAAAAAATTATTTGTTTAATTTTCATCCTGTAGTAATTAAACAAATTTTATTATTATTTGCTCAGTAATTTTTTTTTTTAATATCTTTGTATATTATTAATATAATTACAAATGAGACCTATTATATATTGTTTACTTGGCTTATTTTTAGTTACCAGCGCTTGTGATAAAGATGAGGATTATAAAGAGCGTATTATTACCAGTGATATTGTTGGTAAATGGTATTCCAAAAAAAGTCAGGACAGTATAACTCATGATTATACCGTAAATGGCAAATTAACCGTTCAAAAATTCAGCAGTAACAATTTGAACTACACAGGATATTTTGATTACGATATTGTTGGCCAAACTATTGAATACTGGGGCGAAAACACAGATGGTGTTTCAAAGTTCCAGATATTTAGATTTGATACTCTTTGGGTAGAAAAATTCATTAATGTGAATTATACTTTTTACCGTATATCCGCAACAAATTAAAAGTTATTACAAGACACTCACAGTGTCTTCCTCTGGTAATTGATTTTCTTCGAAACTTCTTATTAATTCTTCAGGGCTTTTTCCCAATTGTTCAATCAGTATTTTTGCATCATCAGCAAAATCATGATCAGGATATTTTTCAATAAACAAGGTATAATACTTTTTTGCCTTCAGAATGTCTTTAATAACATTTTCATAAACAAAACCCTTTAAAAATAAACAATATGCATATTTTCCAAAATCTTTATATTCGTTAAAGATGATATCGTAATATTTTATTGCTTCTTCGCCTTTGTTTAGTGATCGACATGTCTCGGCAGCTTTAAAAATAAATTCGGGCGTTAAGCTGTCATCCGGAAAATTTTTATAATAATTCTCATAAAGAACAATCAATTCTTCTGCCGTAGGTTGATTTTCAAAATATGCAGAACTGTTTTCAAATAATTTTTTTTCAAGCTGTGCAATTTGTTCAATATCACCTGTTTTGTCAGAATTGTTTGAACATGAAAAAGAAAGAATAAGGAAAAACACCAGAAATGAATAAAATACTTTATGC
>JBDRPR010000290.1:0-5279 GCA_043826845.1 Bacteroidota bacterium | reverse complement strand
ACAACTTTATTTTCGTATATTATTGTTTTTATTAAATACTGGTTTACTTTTAATATCATATATTGCCAGTTCGAATAATTCGTTATCAGGATTATCAAATTCAATTGTAAAAATATCACTGATCGGGTTAGGGAAAATTTTTGATCTTATAGATTTGAAATGAATATCTGAAATTCCTTCAACAAATCCATGCATTATAAGGTGATCATACATAATTCCGCCTAAGTTTTCCGAAATACTGTCACTTCTAAAAGTAAATCTGAATAATACCATGTCATCCAATTGAATGTTTGAAATTGATGAAAGATTTGACAACATCACATCGAAATATTTCCAACCATGAGAGTTTCCGGTTAATACAGGTTGCTCAGAGAACCAAATAAAAGAACTGGATAATGAATCTTCCTTTAAATCAAGCCAGGAGAATCCATTGTCGAGAGATATTTCAATATTCCCATAATCATTAGTCGAGTCGGTTTGAACATAATAATCTCCTTGTAACATCATTACCCCACACATTACATCATAACCTGCTATAAAGTGTAGAGTAAATTTTGAATAGTTGTTTATTGGGTAAGGATTGATGGTGTCTGTAATAATTACCAAACCCGAATATGTGCTGTCCATATATGGTTTTTGAATGTAACCAATCTGCCATATATTATCAGGTATTGATGATGTATCAATACTCAGGCATGAAGGGTCATTTAAATCTAAATAGCACCATTCAGAACACTGTGAATGACAATTGAGAAAACTCAAATTTAAAAGTAATAAAAGTGATATAGTGAGTTTCATATTTTTTTTTAATCTTTTTTAAAATCAGCTTAGTTTGAGTTTATAAAGGTAATAAGATTTTTTACGAGATTGAAATTGTTTACGGTCAAAGTTGGCAAATATTGTTCATTGCATTACAATTCTTAAAAAACATTGAGGTTTGCTATTGTTACTAATTATCTGATTTAAACTTGTATAGTAAAATATTATTATCCTCACTTTTATATACTTCGATATAATCATTTGCTAAAATGTCAAATATTTTATTTTCACAATCTACTGAAATTGTTTTTTGTTCACCATTTAGAATAAATATATAATCAATTACCGCAACGTCATTATTAACATTGCTTTCCCAGGATATACACCCTGATTGAGGCAACACTTCTCCAAAATAAAGATTTGGAAACTTATCGTAATTCCATTTTAGAGGGAAATGACCTAATGATGCTTCATAATTTTCCAGAATTACCATTGGCTTTTCTGCACCCAGATAGTTAGAAATATGAGTACATAGCCAGTTATCGCTATTGTTAATTGGCAGTACAGTTTTGTAAGGGTCAATTTTTAACGATGCCTGATAAATTTCATTAGTAATAATATTGTTTTCCTTAGAGGAGTTGTAATATACTTTTACTAATGCAATATTCACATAATTGATTAATATAAAGACAATTATATTAAGCCACACAGGGACTTTGTATGTGGATAACCAAATAATCAGAAAAAGAAAAAAGAAAAGTATCATTCTTGAAGAAATAAATCCAACTGCAGCTCCTTTGCTATCAGGAAAAATAAAAAGACAGACAAGAAAAATACAGCTTATTAATAACCATGAGTTGTTTTTATGTTTAACAAGATTTGTATTATCATCTTTGCTTTGAGAAAAAAAGAATCTTTTGACTTTTACATATAATATGTAGAGAATTAAAAGAATTAACAAAATAAAAATCCATCTGGTAAAGGTTCCTTCTTTTCCATATTCTATTCCTTTTGCAGGTTGAATTTGCACTAACCAGGTTAATAGATCAGATGACTTAATATAAGTTGAAATTGAATTGCCCTGATTATTAAAAAAAATAAATTTGAACATCAGAATTAATCCAACAGAAATGAAAAAAAACTGATATAGCAAGTTTTTAAATAATCGTTTTCTGATTATTTTATTCGATTTATACTGGAATTTTAACTCACTGACATTTAATATTACTAAAACAAGTAAAAACATTGCAAAAACAAATAAATGAGACAAACACATCAATGTAGTTAATATCAAAAGATATAGTGTACGCCTGATAGTATATTCATTTTTATGCTTTACCCATAAATATAAAGCCCAGAAGAATAATACCAGTCCAATATGAAAGTTATAAAATCCATAATACAGAAGAAAAGAATATGTAAAAGGGAATACGAAATATATTAAACTTCTGTTTATGTTGGATTGTGTTTTTATTAATGCTCTGAAACTAATAGGGAATCCGACGAAATAAATCAATAACAGACATTTTTCTGCAATATAAGCAGGAAATATTAGTTGGAAAACACTTAAAATACCATGTCCTAAACAATTTGCTGTAATTTCATTGATAGTGAAATAATTGTTTAACAGATTGTTTTGTCCGAGAAGTTCAATTATTAAATTTGAATTATATAAATGCGCCGGACCATCAACTGTTGGAAAGAATTTAAATACCAGAACCGGTATCAGATTTATTACTAGAATTAAATAAAAAAAATAAAACTCGTATTTATTTAATTTGTCTTTTAATATTTCTTTTTTAAAAATATTTCTCCAGCTCATTTTACCAAAACTTATTTAAGTTTTTATTAATAAAATACTGATATTCAGAAATATCAATAATATTTTAATGCTTGAATTACAATTAATTATATCACATATTCTGCCTTTTTTAATAAAGCATAATTGAAAATATAAAGGTAAAAAGATTTTTAATCGGATAACAAAAAATGGTACAAAAATTTATTTTTGTACTATTTACAATAATAGAGTTTTTTCTCTTTGGTGACTCCCCATATATTCAATAATTGAGCATTAATATCAGAATCTTCAGGTTTTGTAATTTTTTTCCATGAAAGAACAGTGCAATCTGAATTTAGAATTATTACATTATCTCTTGACATAGAAATTTCTTGTAATGCCTTTCTCTCGCAGTCATTGTTGCTAAAATTTCCTTTGTCAGAATTGGTGTAAACAAATAAGATAAGTGCAATAAAAGGAATATACCACATCTTACTTTTAATTAACAGATTTTTAATCAGAAATAGTGATGAAAGGCCAAAAACAAAAACTAAGCAAAGAGTAATTGGCATAATTGTATCGTAACGAAGAATATTAGGGCGATATTCTCTGTATCCACCTAATGGTAACAACAGAATATAAATAAGTGAAAAGATACCAATCCATTTAAAAATGTACAAAATTTTATTGCCCTCTGTGTTTCTGAATTTATAATGAATTAATAATGAATTTATTATTAAAACTACAAATAGCACAGGAAATCCGAGTTTTTGAGTGAATTGATAATAAATCCCTTCAGGTAATCTTGAATATAATTCACCAATTGAAACATGATCCCTGAAATTAAAAGAGTTAAATCTTCCAATATATAACGAATAAACAGATATTAGACACACCGGAGTCAAGTAAAACCAATATTTTCCTGGTACTCTTTTTATTGAATCAAACACTTTTAAAATAATTCCATTTTTTTCTGACAAATTTATACTGCTTTTTAGGTTGACAAATAAAATTAAACCTGAAAGAATTAATATAACTCCAGAGTTTAATGGACCACTCAGACATATCACAAAAGCAAATGGAATCCAGAATATTTTAATATACCAAGGCAATTTAATATCTGTCTTATGATAATATTGTTTTATAAGCGGCGTGAAATAAAGCAGTAATAGTGTGATCGGAAATGCATAAAAAAATGAATATGTTATTGATCTGTCAATTATTCCCATGTAACCACTGTATCCATATGTTTGAAATAATGGCGTAATCAAAGCAGCTGCTATGATAAAATTCAGGTTGAAAATATTTTTTCTTCCTGTAATAGCCAAGGCTATCAAAAAAATCAATAACAACTGAATAATGGTTTTAAAAATGGCGCAGGAAAGGTAAATACTATCAATTGGTCCGACGAACTTCTGTAAAAATATTGGGACTGAAGTAAAATATTCCTTATAAGTCCACTGTCCAAAAAAACGATTTGGATTAGGATAAGAAATACCATCAGTAAATACTCTAAAACCAAAAGGGTTTTCAAAAACCGGTTTCATATCTTCTGAAGGGACAATTTCGCTGGCCATATCTCCATCCAAAGACATACTGTAATGCTGAAGAAAGGAAAATACTGTATCCCCTGTTAGTAAAATTAGAAGTGCTATGTATAATATTTTTTTATACAACTTTTTGTTTTTTACAGAGAAATTGAAATTTTGCAACATCAACAAAAATACCTGAAATTCAAATTTACACAAAATTATTCATGAGTTTTTCCAAACAAAGTGTATTCTGCAACTTTGCTTTTATATCCTAAGAAAAAGAAAGGTATAGTATTTCCGCCTTCCCAGCTTGAGTTCATTTGTTTATCGTATACTGAAGCATCAGAAAGAGTTTGCTGGGAGATAATTTATCTTGTCTATCCTGTGCCTGATTGCTTCCAAAATCCAGTTTTTAAAATCTTGGTTTTTAAAAATATAATTGAATTTACCGTTTCGTAATAATCGGGGAATAAAGATATAAAATGAAAATTTATCTTTACCTTTAAACTTTTTACCTGTCGATGTACATTTAAATTATATAAATATGAATTTATTTACTTTTAATCTTAATGTTGATGTTTCTTTTATTGACTTTATAGACTTTTGGTCAAAACATTATGACATAGAGAATGACACAAAATATAATAGGAACATATCTGTTAACACTTTTGACGAAGATAATATAATAAGGTTGTTTGAATGGAAAAATCAGATGATTTTATCCTATAGGAAATCCAATAGTAAAATGACTTCTTTGGAAAACAAAATATTATCAAAACTGAAGATTATCAATGAATTTAGAGAAAACGGTTTTGTTTATGACAATTTTGAAAATGAATTTTCTGATGTGTCTTTTGTTTGGAGAAAGTTTCTTTTACATCTAATCAGCCCCAATGATTACCCAATTTATGACAAGAACATTCATTTGGCTTTTGAGTATATTGTTAATACAATATACATAGATCAGGAAACATTATATCTTGATTATGTTGCTTTTCTTAAACAACACAAGAGCAAACTTAAACTTAAAAAAATTGATGAAGCCTTAATTAGTTTTGGAAAATTTATGAATCGCAAATACAATAAATCAGTTGATCCGATTTCTGATAATCATAAAACATTTGTATATAAATCAAAAAATCTGAATAACTGGAAAAGTGAATTGAAAAAAATAATATTCGATTTCAATAAAAAATACGATACTTATC
>JBDRPR010000289.1:0-2498 GCA_043826845.1 Bacteroidota bacterium | reverse complement strand
TTGATTACTGATAGAAAAAGACACATCAATATAATTTAAACCATTCTGGCTTTCAATATAAATTTCTGCAAGTTCAAAATTAGCAGCTGTACCAATCGGTAAATGATAATCTATACCTGTATTCAGATACCTTCTGAAATTCCCTAAAACATATTTTCCATCATCATATCCCGACATGCCGTCATTAACAGCTGTAACATCAAGCCTGTTTGCTCCGGTTGAAATAATTCCATCAGAAAAAATCAGGTTTTCAGAAATAGTCTGATTAGAAGTTAAAGTAATACCAGCAACATTATTGATTACAAAATTTTCGAAAACAGTATTTGCAGAACCACCAATATTTTGATTTGCAGAGCCTGAAAATTCAACAGTTCCGATACCTGCTCCCGCGTGAGATAGACTTGCAGTTGCATCGTTTGTCCAGTCAGATTCAGCAAATAAAAATCCATCAATTTGAATAGAAGCACTGCTTATATTATTGATATCGCCTTCAGCAACAAGAGTTCCGTTTTCATCAATTTTTAGTATTCCGGAATCAGAATTGTTTATTTCGGTAACAGAACCTGAAATTGTAAGGGTAGAATTTCCATTTATTTTAACAATAGCACCTTTTATTCTGAGTTCATAAGTTTCTGCTGCATATAGCGATAGTATCTGCAAAAACAATAAGCATATTATAAAGTATTTTAACAATTTGCGAAAAATATAATTACAAACTTATATAATAATTTATTATTTTTTAGTTAATAATAGTCAAGACGATTAAAATAATAAGATGGTTGCTTAAAATAATCAGTAAAAATAATATAAAGATAATGTCAATTTAACGAACAGAAAATCAGTGTGTAGCCGACATTTATCTCAATAATGTGTTGTTTATTATCTTCTTTGTTTTCATGGGATTATTTGATCCGTTTTTCTTCAACAGCTATATGTCCTCTTTTTTAGGCATTTTCCAATTTATACAACAGAGAAAAAAAAATACAAAACCAGCGTCTTGAAATTAAGAATAATATCAGGATCAAATGACAGAAATAATATTGGAATAAATAGATTTGTTACTGATAATTTTTATAATATAGACTCCTTTTGAAAATTCTTTTAAATCAATTTTTAATGCCTTGTCATAGGTCTTTAATTCTGTAATCAGTGTGCTATTGATGTTATATATCCGGATAAGCTTTTCCCCTTCTTTATCAAAGGATATATTAATATGATTATTAGTAGGATTAGGATAAATAGAACACAGGTTATTCTCATTGTTGTTCGTGATTTTTGTAGAATAATCTCCAGCAGAATAAACACATCTGACTTTGTTGGGTACATTTAAAAACCCTGCACAATTTTCCCAGGTACCATCAGTCATTCTAACTGTCCATCTTTTAACATTATATACTATAAATAAAGAGGATGTCCAAATGTAACATGAAGAATCATTACTTGTATAACCTTGATCAAAACCATTCCCAAGACCTTCTTCATCGTTAAAATGACCTGCTTCTATATCTGTTGGCAATCGCCAACCAGGACCGTATGTTTTTACACAATAACTGCAATTTAAAGTTGAATCGGCTTGTTGTTGTGATATTTTTTGTGAAGTTCCGGTTCCTTTCAGGTCACCCGCATCAATCAGCTCTTCTCCTGCCCACAAATCATATGTTCCTGACAATGGTGAAAATTGTGGATAAATAAGGCTTGAGTCCGGTCCGTCTATTATTGTTAAACAATCTGCATAATAACATGTGTCGTTTGTGTATTGTAAAACTTTACCATAAGCCATATTTATTGTTGAAACAGGACTGACAAAAAGATTATTCCTGTCAAAAGTTGTTGAAGAAATTTGGATTTGATTATCCCACTGAAAGTTTAAATTGCTACAGAATCCACCTATATCAAAACCAAAAAAAGTATCTTCAGCTACAAAATTTCCGTCAGATATTTCCTGAATATCAGGAATCAATATTTTATCAATACTTTTATAAAAATTGTTTAAATTGTCATAAGTGTACACACAAGATCCTCCGGATATTGTAACCGGATTAAAACCAAGCAATTTTTCTGTATTATATGCAGCATTGCCTGAAGGATAATTTGTTTGTGAGTAGCATATTATTGAAAACATTAAACCGAGTAAAAAAAATATTTCTTTCATCCTGTTTTTGTTTAATGAAGAATTATTACTCAAAGATACGTACTTTTTAAACAAAAAAAGAGGCCTTTCGAGCCTCTTTAATTTGAGATAATTAAAAAATTACTTATCGGTTTTAAGCATTAAAACATCACTTACTGTAATTTCTGTAACGTACTTTTTATTGCCTTCTTTGTCTTCATACGAGCGACTGTTTAATCTGCCCTCAACTGCGATTTCATTACCTTTTTTCAGGTATTTTCCGAAAATCATAGCAACATTTCCCCAGGCAACGAGCGTATGCCATTGAGTGTTTGTTACTTTTTTTCCTTCAGAGTTTTTAAATGTTTCTGATGTAGCCATGGATACT
>JBDRPR010000288.1:0-3970 GCA_043826845.1 Bacteroidota bacterium | reverse complement strand
AGGATGAGATTATCATCTTATAATTAACTATTTAATAATACTAATTTGTTTTGAATAATTTCCCAGCTTAATTACATAATTACCTGAAATGATCTTTGAAATATCAATTTGTTCAACTCCGTAATTATTTCGTATGCTTTGAGTTAATACAGTTTTCCCGTCAAGGCTAAGCATTTCTACTTTATTGATCGCATTATCATTTAAAAGAATATACTCAACCCACAGTTCATCACTTGCAGGGTTCGGATATACTTCTATACAATCATTAAAATCAATGGCAATATTATTACTTTCAATGCTATTTGAAATTTGCATTGACTTGTTAGTCATTGGCAAATAAATTGGTTCTTCAAAATCATCTAATCCTGCAATCTCCAGTAAAGTTTGAGCAACAAGAAATCCGCTCAAAATGCACAGAAAAGCGAAAAAGGTTAGTAGTTTTTTCATTGTGAAATATTTTAATATTTTGACAAGCAAGGTAATAAATAAATTTCGGATATTTATAAAAATTACAAAATAAGTTATTAACCGATAGTTTGATAAAAGATAAAAGAAATCTTTAATTCTTTATGATTTTGAAATACTGATTGTTGCATTTCACAAAATAAACTCCTGCCTCAAATTTACTCATATCCAGTTTATTATAATTTATTGATAATATATGTTTCATATCAACTGTATATAGTTCCACGTAAGACTTTTTTGAAAAATATATCCAGGAATTGACAGGATTTGGGAATATTTTTATTGTATTTCCATTATCAATAGTATCATAACCTGATGGATTTTCGACTACTATACAATCCTGACACAAATATGTACTATCTCCGCATAAATTACTAATGGCGGTTAACATCACAGAATAAATTCCTTCGGTTGTATATATATGATACGGATTATGATCTGTTGAATTTGCACCGTCTCCAAACAACCAGTAATAACTGCTGGATCCTATTGAATTATTGGCAAATGTAACAATTAATGGAGGTGCCCCATAAACAGGTACAGCGGTAAAATCAGCAACAGGACTCTGGATTACAGATATAAGATCACTAAAAAAAGCCGTATCAGTACCAAATGAATTTTGTGATATCAGAGTCACATCAAAATTTCCGGGACTACCGTATACAATAACCGGATTGTCGGATGCTGAAGCAGAAGGAATTCCTCCCTCAAAGAACCATGTGCATGAAGACCCATTTATGGAGCTATTAAAAAACTGAATATGTTCACCAGAACAGACAGAATCTGAGTTATATGAAAAATCTGCCACAGGTGCTGAACTTGGATTCATAACAAAAATCCCGTCTGATGATGTAATTGATGAAAGCAATCCTGCACCGTCTTCAGCACGTACAGAGAAAAAATAAGTGTTGCCGACAGTTAATGACAAACTTGTATGTGTGACAAATAAATTGCTTGAATTATCAGCCCAGGCTACAATGTCAGAATCTCCTGCAGAAGAACCTATTGCATACCAATATTTTGAAATGCCGGAATTAGTATCAATTGAATTTCCCCAGTTGGCCGATAACTGCGTAGCTGATGTTGTAGTGTCCATGTCAGCAGCAGGCCCGTCATTAATGAAACCAGGGGAAGAAGGAATAGTCCAGTCGATGTTAACATTTAATGTACCGGGTAGTGAAAAGTTACCGACTATATCAGTAATCATAGATTTTAATCTGCATGCAGGCGTTGTCGGATCAGGATTCTGAAATCTTACTTCTTTAGAAATATCACCAATTGTAACCGTTTCATTTATAGTTCGCGACTTATAAATCTTTACATCATCATACAAAACATTGCAATTTCCTGTCCTTAGAGACAATGAATTACCAAGCTTCAGAGGAGTTGAATCTGTCCATGATGACACCAGAACATCATTCTGATATGCTTTTATCTCGCCTGTATGAGAATTAAATATAACTTTATAATCATACCAGACATTTGCATCCACACTGCAAAGATCATCAGTATATATTGTTATTGCATCATTTACTGCTTTATATATCTGACATTTATTCTGATCAACTCTGAAATAAACCATATAGGAATTATTTCTCTGTGTCATAGTGGGATCATCACAGCAAAAATGCAAACCTGCACGACGGTTTGTGCCTGTTCCTCCAATACTCATCTGCCAGTGATACATATAAATATATCCTGAGTCCTGATTAGCATTGATGTATAAATTTGAATTGGTTACAGCTTCATCACTTTGATTCAGATGCTGGTTTAAAATCTGCCAAGTACCTAAAATATTTGTCCATTCAGTATGAAGAGATGTTTCAAAATTATCATTAATGAAACCGAAATCACCATTTCCTCTCCACTCAGAACCATTCCAGTCCAGAACCTGATAAAAGCGATGATCAACAGCACTATTATCAATGTCAGTAAAAGTGGCTGTAAAATCGTTAGTTTCCCAATTTCCTGCATCAATATATGTTTCCGGTTTGATATTGTCGATAGTGCAATTGTATTCTGCATCCCATCCTGAAAGATTTGTTGAGACATCGGAATAAAAAGAAATTGTAATTGCACCACTGTTTGCATTAACAGTACCCGGGCTGTTCAACCCGCTGTATCCTCCTATAAGCGGAGCACTTGTATTATATCCGTTGTAGAGCCATAAAGAATCGTATCCTGACTCTAGTTCGAAGGAATTAAATGTCATTGACAATCCTGTTGCATTTGTCGGAGCAATTGTATAGGTATATTGTTCGTTGCTATAATGAGCAAATGCCGGTCCTCCCATATCATAGATATTTTCAGAACAGGGAACTGTTCCGCAGCCGGTAAATTTTTCCTTTAGCAGATTCCACAAGTCGTTATAACCATCGTCGTAACCAAGAGCCCATATTCCGATTCCGGCAATATCTCTTCTGTTGACCAGATCGTACCTGTATCCCAGACTTATTTCATCATCAACAAAACATTGCCTCCAATTGGTTGTGTAATAAACATAATAAGGAGTAAAACTATTTGATTCCCATTGTCTGTTTGAATATGTTGATGAATTATCTCTGACATATTTATAGGTTCTTGACCCTACTCCACCGGTCGTGCTTGAGGGAACCGTACTTGTGGAAGTATTCCATTCATATCCGTAGTACGGAAGTCCCAAAATTATTTTTTCTTTTGAAGCACCATTTGATAAATAATAAGTTAATGTTTTTGAAAGATTATAATTGTATGAAGAAGTCAGGGAATATAACG
Organism: Bacteroidota bacterium; assembly: GCA_043826845.1. Lineage (GTDB taxonomy): Bacteria > Bacteroidota > Bacteroidia > Bacteroidales > CAYTAU01 > JBDRPR01. The sequence goes on along the minus strand of JBDRPR010000288.1, from coordinate 751 downwards.
GAGCAGTTGGTCCTGCAGTTGCACTGCCGCTGTAATAATATGCATAACCCATTATTGTAAAATAATCAACATAATTATTCAAAGTAGCTAAATCAAACAGACCGCTCCAGTCAACTGCATAAGTGCATATACTCACCTGAGAACCAGGAATTGCAGTATGCATCTGATTACATAAATCAATCATAAAATTTGTCAAATCAGTACTTAATGAAGATGATACACCTTCAAAATCTATATTTACGCCGTTTGCGTTGCGTAACTGAACGAGACTTATAAGATTTGAGATCAAAGTTTGTCTGGCAGTCGGATTTCCAAAAAAAGTTGCATGACTGCTGAATAATGTCACACACAGATTAACCCTGACCCCGTGGGCCTGTGCACTGTCAATAACAGCAGAGCTTTCCCATCCGTGGGTAGTAGAAGCATTTCCTGTTGACGGATTTACTTCATATGAAAAAAATGAAAGATCCGACAAATAATCCCACTGGTAATTATAATAAGTAGTTCCAACCCAATAAGGATGCCAGCCAAAAACCACTCTATTTAAAGGACAATTCGGATTGACTTTTTGTTTAGGCATCATTTGAAACCCGTTCAATTGATTATATTCTTCATTGGTTAAATAACCAAAACTATCGTAATACTCTTTTTGTGACTGATGAACTGAAAAATGTTCCTGTCCGAAAAAAATATTATTCTGAATAAATAATACGAATACTAAAAACACAAATTTTTGACACATATTCTGATT
>JBDRPR010000287.1:0-8532 GCA_043826845.1 Bacteroidota bacterium | reverse complement strand
TATTGCAGCTGCTCCTTCGGTTGATAAAAGTTTTTATGAAAAATTTTTGGAAAACAATAATTCTAAAATCCTATACGGAAAGACCTATGAAATTTTAAAACATTCTTGTGCAGCAATAGTAACATCAGGGACTGCCACTTTGGAAACGGCTTTATTTAATGTTCCTGAAATTGTTTGTTACAGATCAGGAAATATATCATATCATATTGCAAAAAGACTTATTAAAGTAAAATATATTTCTCTGGTAAACCTTATAATGGAAAAAGCAGTTGTAAAGGAACTGATTCAGTCTGATCTGAATACCCGAAATTTGATTGATGAACTTGAAAAGTTACTTCATAATGAGTTGTACAGACAGGAAATGTTTATTAATTATTCTGAATTAAGAAGAGTTTTGGGCGGTAAAGGAGCATCCTGCAGAGTTGCAGACCTGATGTATAAATATTTGAATGAATGAAATCAATTTGTTTTATAGCAGTACTAATTACGTTATTTATTGCATCCAATTTATCAGGTCAGAAAATTGATGTCAGAATATATACAAAGTACAAAATCAATTCAATAGTTTTTTCTCCGGTTGAAGGGAAATATGATTTAATGTCTGATTCAGTACTTATTTATCAAATGAAAAAGCATAATGTCATTCTGTTGGATGTTATTAATGACTCGATAAATGTAAGAGACCTTGATGGAAATATTGGAAGATATAAATCACTTGATATTATAGGAGTGGGGAAAAATAACTATTTTAGAATGAAATCTATTAATCCTGATTACAAACCAAGAGATTATGATGATAATTTGTACGTTAAAGTTGTGGGAGGTTATTTATTATTAATAAACAATGTTGATCTGGAATTTTATATTGCCGGAGTTGTTGAAAGCGAAGGTGGAATAAAGTCTCTACCTGAATATTATAAATCACAGGCGATTATTACCAGAACCTATGCTCTTGAAAATCTTCTTAGGCACAGTGAAGAAAAATATAATCTTTGTGATGATGTTCATTGTCAGGCTTATCATGGAAAGTCATTAAATAGCTTAGATATTGCAGAAGCAACTTTTGACACTAAAGGACTTGTAATTGTTGATACCACTTTATCGCTGATAACTGCAACGTTTCATTCCAATTGCGGAGGTCAGACATGCTCATCCGAAAATGTCTGGTTGACGCAAAAATCATATTTAAAGTCGGTAAGGGATAGCTTTTGTACGGAAAGTCCAAATGCAACATGGACAACAACCATTGAAACTGAAAAATGGGAGCAATTTCTTAATGCTTATGGTATTAAAACAAATACAGGAACTTATAATCTGAATAATTATTCATTTAGTCAACCCTATCGAATGACTTATTATGTATTTAATAATGAATCTATTGCGTTAAAAGTGATTAGACAGGAATGGAAACTGAAATCAACATACTTTAATATAACCCAAAAAGGAAATCAGTTGATTTTTACCGGAAAAGGTTATGGGCATGGCGTTGGATTGTGTCAGGAAGGTGCAATGGAAATGGCCAGAAAAGGATATAATTATGAGGAAATAATAAATTTTTATTATAAAAATATTTACATTGTGAGCTTAAGAGCTCTGAGTTTTTTTAAGGTCAATGAATAGAAATTGTATTTTTATTGTTTTTCTTTTTTATTGTTTTTCAGCATTTTCGCAGAATACAGAATTTGACATTTCAAACAATTATCAATCGCATCCTGATAAAGATGCAAAGGAAGCGGTTGCAAAAATTGTCAAATATACCGGATTGGAACCTGATTTTGTTATTATTTCTGCAAATGTAAATACGGTTGTTGCATATATTAAATCAAATAAAAGATAAAAACAAGAACAAAGAATCAAGAACCAAGTTCCAAGCACCAAGCCCCAATGCCGATTGCTATAGACACCAAATCCCAAGAATCAAAATCTGGTTGACGTACCGATGGCTATCGGTAGTTGATTGCAGTACCGATAATCATTGGTATTTGATTTTAGATTTCACTTCATCATAGCATAAAATCAGGTGCAGCGCACCGGCAATATCTGTAAAAATCACATAAAACTAGGAAATGAGGTGCAGAGCACCGACAATATTAAATCAGACAATCTTTGTGAAACCTATGTTACCCATGTGTCTATGTAGTGAAATAAATCCAAGCACCAAACCCCAATGCCGATTGCTATAGACACCAAATCCCAAGAATCAAAATCTGATTGACGATTTTTGATTGCAGATTTTTGATTTTAGATTAATAGAGCGCGGAAGGTATGCAAGGGTTAGCGAAAGCCAACCAGCCACTAACAACCAGATTAACGACTAATGATATATCCAAACCCCCACTCAATAAAATCAGCTTTAAAGAAATGCGTTTTCAGAGCAAGATTTATAATATATCTGTCTTTGATTTTATGTTCTAAGCCGTATCGGGAATAAATCATTCCGTTTGTTTTATACTGTGAATACAAATATCTTCCCATCTGGATTGTAATTGAAGTGTTCCCGAAACAAAGATCATGAGAAAAATGAATTCCTGCCTGATATCCCGAAAATGTATTAATTACTGCTGTATCTCTTTCCAGTCTAGTGATTAATGAATGATCATAAAAGTTGTCCAATCCGATACCCAGATTCCTTTTTCTCCAGAACTGTCTTTTTGCATTGAAAGAAAAAGTAGAAATAAAGTATTTTTCGCCGGTGGGAGGAGAAATTTCTTTTATTCCGGTAGATAAAATAACTTCATATCTATTTGTTTTTCTGTGATCATTCAGCTCAACATTGTAAATATTTCCGGGTTTAAATGAATATAAAATTCCGGCATGGGCAGTTACAACATTAATTCCGGAATTGGGCATAGCCCATGCACCGTTGGAGTAATGAGTAATACTAATATTATTGAACAAATAAGTGCTTTTACTCAATTTATACCGGACTCCTGATGATAGCCTGAAAAATACATTTCCATGCGATCCTATCGGAAGGCTGTAATAACCGTCTTCAATATCAAAATATTTGGTCAAATATGAAAAGCCGGCAGAAATAGAATAATTAAAACTGATAAATCTGCTTTGAATAATGGGAATGTTTATTGTTCCATATCCGGCAAAAGCCTTTCCTAAATATTCTTTATTTCCAAGATCAGCATAATGCAGGCCATATCCAAACATAGGATATCGAAATATCTTATGCCATTCATATTTTCCCGATAATTGTTTATTAAATCTAATATCAATGGTATATGGGTGACTTTCCATTAGATAATTGAAATATGGATGATGTGGCAATATAAAACCGTAACCAGCGTCTGTTTCGATATTATATTTATCTGTTGTAAAAGATTTATTTTGCTCTGATTCTTGTGAGAAAATTGTGGAATTTAAAATTATATACAATATTATGAGGATAAAATGCTTTATAAATATCAGCGATGGCATTTATTATTTAATTAAATTGAAGTAAAAAAAAATCATTATAATTCACTTATTAATATATCCTTAAGTTTAAATACATCAATATTTTCTTTAATCATCCCTTCTTTGACAAATGAAATTTTTCCGGTTTCTTCTGAAACGATAATAACCAAAGCATCAGTTATTTCAGTTATCCCAAGTGCAGCTCTGTGACGAAGACCATATTCAGGAGGGAGATCTGTTTTTTCAGAAACAGGTAATATGCAGCGTGCTGCAACTATTTTATGTCCTGTGATTATTATTGCTCCGTCATGCAAAGGACTATTTTTAAAAAACAGATTTTCTATCAGACGTGAAAAGATATTCGCATTAATCAGATCTCCGGTATTTACTATATTCATCAATTCTGATTTTCTTGTGATTAAAATCAATGCTCCGGTTAACCCTTTTGATAGATTTTCAACGGCTTTTGTGATTTCATCAATATGCGTTTTTGTTGAGAATTCAGCCTGATTGTTCATCATCTTATCGAAAGAAAAGTGCTTATCGAATTTGTATTTGGAACCGATCATCAATAAAAAACGACGAATTTCCTGCTGAAATACAATTATCAGTGCAATCATACCAACTCCCATAAACTGCCCTAAAATTGTGCTTAATAATTGCATATTAAGAGCTTTAACTACTAGCCAGATCAGATAAACAGCAGCAATTACAATAAAAATATTTATAGCAATTGTTCCACGAATTAACATATATATCTGGTAAAGAAGAAATGCAACCAAAACTATATCAATTCCATCTAAAATCCTTATGTTGATAAAACTTAATACCATAATTAATGTTTGGACAAAGTTACCAAAATCAAAGAAGCAAACTTAATAATAATTTTAATTATTTCGTAAGTAATAGAACTTTGTTCTCAGGTATAGGTCATTTGTATATGAATAAGAAGAGTCATCCGGAAAAATGGAGTATTTAATAATTTTATAAAATCTGTCATCATTTCTGTTTTGTAACTATTTTCACATCTATTCGTTTTAGTTGAAAATATTTATAATGAAGAAATATGCATTTCTGCTGATTATATTATATGCAGCAATTATTTCCAGTGGACAGAAAATTCAAGTTACAGGTCAGGTCAAAGATGCGAAAAATAGAGATCCCCTTGAATTCAGCACTATAAGTGTTTTTAGTGCGAAAGACAGTCTGATTACAGGGAGTGTTACCAATCAGAAAGGCTATTACAGCCTCGAACTTATGCCCGGAGTTTACAAGTTTGTTCACAGTTTTATTGGTTATATTTCAGACACTTCTGCTTTAAAAAGTGTGACTGGAAGAGTCTTTTTAGGTGTCATTCAATTAATGCCTGATGTAAATCAGCTTAATGAAGTTAATGTGAAAACATCGTCTTCAGAAGTCCAGATTGACAGGGATGTACAAATTGTGACTGATAAAATGAAGGAGGGTGCTTCAACTACAAAAGATGTACTTGAAAAAGTTAACGGAGTGACATATGACCGATACAACAATTCTGTAAAAGTTGATAACGACAGTAAGGTGATTATTCTTGTTGATGGAATAGAAAAAGATCAGGAGTATGTTAAAAACCTCACTCCTGAAAGACTTAAGAAAATTGAAGTGATTCGTGATCCGGGAGGACGTTATGGACTGGAAGGCTACTCAGCTGTGATAAATGTAATTTTGAAAAAGGACTACAGGGGAACTGAAATATATGCAAGTGAGCGACTTATGCTCGATGTAGATGCTCCGAAAACTTCATATATTCCTGTGCAAAACGGAACATCCCTTACGCTGAGCTATATTTATAATAAGGTAAACACATATGCGAAATTCAGCAACAATACAAATAAATTTCACCTGCAATCAAGAATAGATAAGGAATACGGAGACAGTTTGTCAATTTTATCAAGGCCTGAAGAAGATGGCGATATGAACCTTCAAATTAATCAAATGTATAACAGCTACGTTGCCGGAGCAGATTTTTTTATTAATCCTAAAAACACATTCAGTTCAGAAGCAGGACTGACACTGCAACCTTATAAATATAACCATACAGGGCAGAATGATATGGTTACAGTATTTGCGAACCAGTTAAACCTTGATCCGTATTTTACTTCTTCTGAATTAAAAACCGGTAGTAAATCGTTTTACAATTCTTTATACTACGAGGCAAAACCTGATGAAAACAATATAATTAATACAAATTTTATATGGAGTACATACAACGACCAATACAGGAATTTTTACAACGAGTCATCTCTGTACCAGCGTTTGGAAACAGGGACAAATCAAAGGATTTCAACTAAGTATTATCTGGAATATACTCACGTGTTCAACAGCAATCATAGTATTCAGGCAGGCTATGGAAATACATGGCAGGACAGTCGCAACACATATACTGTAGAGGAACTGAGCAAAAATTTCACATATTCGGATTTTCGTAACAAATTATATGGTTATTACTCATGGCAACCTTCGAAAAAATTCGGGATAAAAGCAGGATGTGCCGGAGAGACAAGTCAACCTGTTTCTGGTATTCAGAACAATTCTTATTTCAGCGTTAATCCATACGGAGATATTAAATACAAACCAATAGACATTCTCAGTATCAAATTAAAATACAGGGCGGCAACAAGATATCCTGGAATTTCCGAAACAAATCCCTTTACATACATAGTTGATCAGCAAAGTGTAAGAATAGGAAATCCCCTTCTGAAACCTGAAGTAACCAATAAACTCTCAGTTCAGGTTGCCGTACTGGAAGGCCTGTTTTCAATCGAACCGTATTTTCATTTTTCGAATAATATGATTGCAGAAACCGGCAGAATACGCGATGATGGTATTTTTGAGTATAGTAGTGATAACCTTGGGAATTACACTAATAAAGGTATTGAATCGCATATTACGATACCATTTAGCAAAAGCCTGATTTTAAAGAACGACCTTGACTATTACAGAAGCAGTGTTGAATATGCTGGTCATAACCATAATCTGAACGACATAGCTATGACCAATCAGTTTATTTATATCCGCAACAAAAGCAATACAGTAATAGGATTGCAATATCAGAACAACCTGAGAAAATTTATTACTGCTCAGGGCTATCAAAAAGGTGATAATGATTTCTGGATAGTATTTGTGCAACAGCCATTTATGAAGCAACGACTTACTGTAATGGTGCTTTATTTTCTACCAATAAACTGGGGCTGTGACTTCTATCAGGGAGGTTATATTAGTACAACAGGATATACCGAGACAAAAAATTATGACATATCTCTACTTAAAAACATGCTAATGTTCGAAGTTTCATACCGCTTTAACAAAGGTAAAAGTGTCACCAGGGTTGATAAAAAGGTAGAAGAGGAAAGCGGTAACAAACCAAAGAAGTTGTTCTGAAAAGTTCATCCTTTTTTGATGCGACAGAACCATGTAAGTTTGTTTATGAATAATTTAAGCCTAGTTGACGCTCGAGTTCTTCTCGAATGTCAACTGGAGGTTTTATACTCTTAGCCAGAAATTATTCTGAGATGGAATTTGTAAATGATAAAACTGCAGAAATCAGTTAATCGGCAGCATATTAATGATGTAAGTGAGTATAATTCGCGCACAAACAGCGGGGGGGGTATATTTTAGAAATTTTATGTAAGTTTGATATAAATATCAGGATTATTTCTAATGGATTAATTTAAAATAAAATCATAACTATATGATAAAAAGCATATTAATCGTTTCGTTTTACATATTAATAATAACAACAATACATGGTCAGAATTATATTGAATATTATAACCTCTGCAATGAAGGTGATAAACAAATATATCTTGAGAATTATCAGGAAGCTTTGGCAAAATACGAAGAGGCATTTTCACTTGTTGATTATGTTCATGCAAAGCAATACAAAAGTGCAAGTATATGTACTGCAAAATTGATCGATTACGGAAAAACCTCTCAGTATGCCGCAAAAGCAATATTAAATGGATTTCCCGATGAATTTCTGAAAGATAAAATTTTCAAGGATTTTAGAAAATCAAAATATTACAGAGTTCTTAGGGATAGCCTTCCATCATTGAAAAATCTACATCAAAAATCAGTAAACCTCTCGTACCAAAAAGAAGTTGACAGTCTGTATTATATTGACCAAAGAATTGTTCTAGGTAACAAGCATGTGAAAGGGAACTTTAATATTGATCAATCGGCATTACCAATAAAAAATGCAGAAATAGATTCTTTGATTTTTAAGCACTTGCTTGAGTTGATAGATAAATATGGATTTCCCTCAGAGAAAACGATTGGTTATGAGGGATATGCAAATGTTTGGGTCTTGTTTCTACATAATGTACGATTACCTCAGAATGAAAAGTATATCACATTGCTGGAGGAGGCATTAATAAATGGAGAATATCAACCTTCCAACTATGCATGGATGTATGATCAAAGCATGATGCGTAAAGATCAGGAGCCAATGTTCTATTATGGTATGCCTACAACATATGATTTTTCAGATTCAGAAAAACAAAAAATTGATGAGATTCGCAGACAATATGGAATAAAACCAATTGAATCAATAAAAATTGAAACATTTAAAAATGGAGATATCAGACATACTCCATTATGGTAATGCAATAATTATCATATTATTCTTCTATTTTAGTTTTAATACAATAATCAGTACTATTTTTTTGTTATTCTTATTTCTACTCTCCGGTTCAATGCTTTACCATCATAAGTAGTATTATTTTCAATTGGTCTTGAACTTCCGTATCCGGTATAACTTATTCTATTACTTTCAACTCCCCTGGCTTTTATATAATCTGCTACTGTTTTGGCTCTTTTTACAGATAATTCTTTATTTTTTACTTCACTACCGGTATTATCAGCATGTCCACTTACGGCAATATTGTAATTCTTTTGTATGTTACAGAAAGCAACTATTCTTTCCAGATCGACAACAGATGATGGATATAGAGTGTATTTATCTGCCTCGAATAAAATATTATTAATTGTAATTGAGTCAGGCAACAAGCCTAACCAATCCTCAATAGCAGAACCAGAACAACCACAATTAACAATATCATTATTCTTTACTTCTGCTAAACATAAGGC
>JBDRPR010000286.1:0-9035 GCA_043826845.1 Bacteroidota bacterium | reverse complement strand
CGTGTGCTCTTCCGATCTTATTAAAAAAGGAAAGTCCGATGACTCCAAAAATACTGTTTGATCCCATATATTGGTTTCAACCTGTATCTCAAAATTTGTTCAATAATGCAGATATTGTCGATGTCAACGGAATCCCGACTATCTTAATAAATAACACAACAAATACAGATATATTCAATATAATAGTCAGCAGAATCGGAGGTGGTGTGAAAATTATTTTCTGACAATTTATGGAAAACATACAGGAATATGAAAATATTAATGAAAGTGTTCTTGTTGAAAGATGTATTGCTTTTGACAGACAATACCAAGAAGTTTTCTATAGAAAATTTGCTGATAAAATGTTTAATGTATGCCTTACCTATACTGATAATTCTGATGATGCAGCAGATATATTACAAGAGGGATTCATTAAAATCTTCAGGAAATTGCACCAATTCAATTTTTATGGTTCTCTTGAAGGTTGGGTAAGAAAAATCATAGTAAACACTGCACTTGAAAAATACAGAAAGAAGTCAAGGGAACAGGAAAAAATAATGATTGATGAAGATTTCAATAATGATAATTATGAAGATAATCTTTCTGTTTTTGGTGTACAGGAAATAATCGAATTGGTAAATCACCTACCTTCAAGGGCACAGGTTGTACTTAAACTATATGCAATTGAAGGATATAGTCATAGAGAAATTGCTGACAACTTGAATATTACTGAAGGAACGTCAAAATCACAACTCAATCGTGCAAGAAAATTGTTAAAGGAGGCATTTTTGAAACGAAATGGAGTATAATAAAGACAAAAATATTAAACTGATAAAAGACAGCTTTGAGCTATCCAATTCAAAGACTCCTGAGTTTATTTGGGAAAATATTGATAAACAACTTTATGTTGACAGAGTATGGATGTCGTTAAAAATAAAATTAGACAATATCCAGACATTAAAAATTAGAATTCGGTTTTTTTTATATTCTTCTTGTATAATATTATTTGTAGTAGTGTTTGTAGGCAGTTATTTTTTAATGAAGCAACAACATCATTTAGATCAATTTGTGTTTGAAAATGCCACATTAAAAACAATAATCTTTAATAAAAATAAATTGAACGATAGTACTTATAACCGAACAACATACTCGGAAAAAGAAATGTTTGAAAATAAAACAATGGCTAAAAATTCTGCTCTTACAATTAACGAATCTAGAATCTATACAGACGTAATTGAAACATCAAGCAATAAAATTAATGATAGCATGCATCAAATTCAAATTCCTATGAATGATTCAAATCAATTTAATGGTGAAATGTTAGTAATCGAGAAAAAAAAATCAGGTGAACCATTGTACTATATTAATCCAAAAGAAATACAAATAGTAGATATAAATAATTGTAGCCAGATTAACGATATTTGTTTGCCAGGTTATTACGCGGATACTTCAAGGCTGTTTACAAATTATTATTTTATGAAAAATGAAATAGGGTTAATATACGCACTTAACAGTACCTTATTAATCAATAATGATTATATGGAAAATAACAGGGAAGGAAGTTCGGTAAGTATTGATCCAACATATGCATCCAGTTATGGATTGATTTATAATTATAAATTTTCTATGTCAAATTCACTTTCTCTTGAATTCTTTTTTATATCTAATCAAAATCAAAATGCGTATTTATATTCAGGCGGAAAATATTATAAAAAAACTATTGAGTTGGATTATTCTAAAGCAATAATTTTATATCAAAAAAATATTTGTTTTAATAGCATGAAACCTTATTCGTATTATTTTGTAAAAGCTGGAGGTTATTTTTCAATATTGACAAAAAACAACATTTATTATGTTCGTAATGATGAAAAAATCGATATTCCAAATTCAATGTTAAGTAAAAATGATTATGGTATCAAAGTTTGTATTGGCAGAGAATTAGAAATAAATAATTTCATTATTGGAAGTGGACTTCAATCTGATTATGGCATAAAAAACATTTTCAAAGGTGACGAAAATACACCTTCTTATTTTAATTGTACCAACAATTTTAGTTATGGTCTTTTTCTGTCTATAAAACTAAAATATTAGTCCAGATAATCAGGCATGTAATAAATGTTTTTGTTTCATTCCAACCTTTCCCTTTTTTATTTCATCTTAGAATAAATTACACTATTAGTTGATTTTTAAACATCACCTAATTTTGTTAAGAAATGAAAAATTTGATTGAAGCATGTAAAAAGCTATACTCATCCAATAAAGCTTTGCTGTTTTAAAAACGTTGCATAGCAATGTAAAATTAACCTAAAGATGATTAAAACATAGCATTAATAATTACGGAAAACAAAAAGTGGAGACCAGAACCCACTTTAATAAACGGAGTAAATACCTAATTAATTCTTATTATTTATGACAAATAAATTCACTTTTCAAAGAAAAATTCCTTTAATGCTTGGCATTATTCTATTAACTTGCCTACCATTTGTTATTCAGGCACAGTCTGTCAAACGACAATGTATTTCTAGTTATGGTTCTGTTGTTTTGACTGACAATTTAACAATTGGTCAAACAGTAGGACAGTGTTACAATACTTCAGGTTACTCTGAAGATAAAACAGCTATTTTGCAGGGATTTCAACAACCTAATACTTTTTCAATTGAGGATATTAGTTCCCAGTCATTGAGAAATTTAAACTTAACGGTTTATCCTAATCCCGCAAGTTATTCTATCACAATTAAAAGTGAGGATGTGATTGAACAATCCTATATCCATGTAGTGGATATAAATGGAAAACATGTTCTTTCAGAAAAAGTACAGAACCTGCTATTACATAGAATTGATTGCGAATCATGGGTAAACGGTGTTTATCTAATCACTATTTATGATTCTGTGCAGAATAGTAAAACATTAAGATTAATAATTTCTAAATAATAAAAGCTATGAAAAAAATGAAACAATTTTTGTTACTTGCATGCTTTATTGCATGTATAGTAATTGTAAATGCACAATCGTCTCTTACAATTGATGCGTCTCAACTATACGCTTCATTCAAGTTTAATGATTCACAAGGCAATAAACTTAACAGTGAATATTCAGGTGTTTTTACCGGTGCTTATGGAGTTGGCTATCGTTATGTGACTGATTTCGGATTGATAATTAAACAGGGAATAGGAATGCGTAATGCTGGTGCAAGTTTAGTGTATGATGATATGAATTATTCGTGGAAATTGCAATATGCTGATTCCAAACTCGGATTTGGATACATATACATTATGGACAGAATTAATCCATACTTTGTTGCTTCCGGATATTTTGCTTATTTACTTCGCGGAATTCAAATCATAAACAATGAAAATTTCAATATCACAGAATCCGGATTGTTAAACAAAATGGATTACGGTGTTATTTTTACTCCGGGTGTTGAATTCAAACTATCAGATTATGTATCAAGTTATCTGGAATTCAATTATCTATGGGGACTTAATAATGTTGAAATGGATGAAGGTCAAAAAGCAACTAATTTTGCTTACGGTTTAACGCTGGGGCTTTCATTTTCAATTACAAAAAAATAATGTTTAATCCTTAAAATTACAAGATATGAAAAAGTTAATTTATATAAGTATTTTCCTTTTTTTAATAATAGGAATATCACAAAGAGCCAATTCTCAGAATATAGGCGATTTAAACGGAATATATTATCAGGCTGTAGCGGTTGATGAAGATGGTAAAGAAATAGTTGGAATGGATATTGAAGGCAAACCGCTCTATAATAAAGCTATTGGTGTGCGATTTACCATTACTAAAGGATTAAATGGAACGATCCAATGGGAAGAAACCCACGCAACAACTACCGATAAATATGGATTATTTACACTAATAATAGGAAAGGGAACACAAACGGGGAATAGTACATATCCGACACTATTAGACATTCCCTGGATTGATGCTGATCAGTTTTTAAAAGTTGAAATTGCTACAAAAAACGATGGCAATTTTAAATTGGTTAGCAACCAACAATTCATGTCTGTGCCGTATTCGTTTTATACTGACGATATTGCTGATGATGCTATAACTTCTGCAAAAATACTTAATGAAACAATATTAGCAGAAGATATAGACACAGCCGCGGTAACCACTTCTGAAATACTTGATGAAACTATTCTGGCAGAAGATATTGGAACTGGTTCGGTAGAAACCTCTGAGATACTAGATGAGACTATTTTAGCGGAAGATATTGGAACTGGCTCTGTAGAAACATCTGAAATTCTGAATGAAACGATTTTACCAGAAGATATTGGAACCGGTTCAGTTGAAACTTCTGAAATACTTAATGAGACTATTTTGGCAGAAGATATCGCTATCGGAGCTGTATCAACCTCTGAAATTCTTGATATTACAATTCTTAATGAAGATATTGCTGACAATACAATTAATCTGTCAACTAAAGTGACTGACACATTGCCTGTTGCAAATGGAGGAACAGGGATGGGGTTTTTAATAGATGAAAGCATATTAGTGGGTAGTGGGACTAATTCTGTAAAAGCAAAGATACTGGCTTGCCCGGATTCAAGCATATTAATTACTCAAACTGTAGATTCCATAATTTTAAATGCAACATTTGCCGGAACTGAAGTAGCCAGCGATCCTGCAGGGACTTTTGTAATAGGTAATTTACCTGCGGGTACTACATACACTTCAAACGCGATCAATGCATTTGTTGTTAATTTTGGAGATATAATAATTGGTTCTATTGATTCGGATTTACAGGGTTGCATGTTGACTGCTTATGTTTCCCAACCAAATGTTATCAGGGTTTCTATATTTAATGGGACAGGCGGTGCTGTGAATTTAGGTACTGTAAACATGAAGGTGTATGTTATAAAATAAGCGACGTAGTCACCTTGCACACATCCTACTCCACAAGATTATACCGAACTTCTTTTTTTTTATACGATTAGAAATTGTGGAGTTTTCTTTTAAAAGTTGGCAGGACATATCACTGCAATTGCTTGCTACCAAATCTCTTCTTTTTATTTTAAACTACGGTTAGAAATGAGAGGCAGAAATCTACCGAGTGCAGTTATTATATCATTTAATTGACCTAGAAATAGCTTATATTTTATTGATTTATCTGTTAGAATAGGAATTTTGAAGATTCGTCGTATTTATATGTCCGTCGCAGACTGAATTTTATTTACGACAAAATCATAAATTCAGCCTAGCTGGGGGATTTAAACGCCCTGCTGCATGTGGTGGGAAGATTGGCAGAAAAGTAAAAACGAAAAATTATCTGAAAACTTTTCCTGTTTGAATAAACTACAACCTCCTTCCTTTTCCATCCTTGAGGAAAGAGGCAAAGAAAAGGAAGGAGATCCTGCTGTCTCAACATATGTCTCGAATGCAATCAATTCTTTTGTTATTAATTTTGGTGATGTTATTATAGGTTCTATTGATGCAAATATAGATGGTTGTATGCTAACTACCCATGTTTCACAACCAAATGTCATCAAGATTGTTATATTTAATGGTACAGGTGGGGCGATAAATATAGGTACAGTTAACGTTAGAGTGCTTATTGAACAGTAAAATTTTAATCTGCCTTTATATAGAACAACCTCCACGGGATATTGCAATCTCAAGGTATTTGTTCGTGTATGGTCTCTTATTCCGATTATTATGGACAATTTTCTGTACAATATGCAGCACAGTAAACTGCGTAATAAATAAAATCTATGATGGTTTTATAAAAATTGTCATACTCTGAATTAGTTTTACTTATTTTGTGAGAAATAAAATTTCTCAGGTATGAAAATCAGAATATTTGCTTTTACGTTTTTTCTTAGCATTTTTTCTTTTCAGGTCTTCTCCCAGATATTTCCTGCAAGCCTTATCGGTCACTGGACTTTTGATAACACTTCAAATCTCACACAGGCATCTTTAGGCAACGATCTTGTATTAACTGGAAGTCATACAGTTGTGCCAGGCCCAGTTGCTGGAGATACTGCTGTTGCAATTGGTCCAGGAAGTTATTATACCTGTACTCATGGTATTTCTGCAAATGGAGGGGGAACTCTCGTGAATGAATATTCCATAATGTTTGACTTTATGATTGCAGATCCAATGATATGGCATTGCTTTTATCAGACCAATACTTCAAACAGTAATGATGGTGAAGTATTTATTAATACTTCGGGTAATATTGGTGTATCTTCAACAGGTTATTCAGGATTTTCAGTTCAGCCAAACACATGGCATCGTTTGGTCGTTGCAGTTGATCTTGGAACAAGTTTTAAATATTTTATTGATGGTCAGCTTGTTCTTAATGGCACAAGTCAAATACTAGACGGAAGATTTTCATTAGATATTCCTGACGTTCTTTTTTTTGCTGATGATAATGGCGAAGATAATCTGATAAATATTTCACAGATAGCTCTTTTTAATGCTCCGCTGACTGATAATGAAGTTTTACAGATGGGAGGTTTGGATTCGACCAGTATCAAGCCTTATTTACAAACACCTACGCCAAATTCGATGTATATAAGCTGGAATTCTTATAACAGCCTTTCAACTGTAGTTGAATATGGAACAACCCCATCTCTTGGCAATTTAACGTCAGGCAGCTATGAAAATATTTCTACCAACAGATGGCATACTGTTAAATTAACAGGTTTGCAACCAGGAACACGTTATTATTACCGTTGTATAAGCGGTACAGATACTTCTGCAATTTATCCGTTCAGAACACCCACTGATTATGGAGATACGAGCGGACATGTCCGTTTTGCAGTGATTGGTGACTCTCAAACAAATGTTGAAACATCTTCGTCAATTGCAGACACCATTTTAAGTACATTTATTAATCTCTATGGTGTAAACTGGTATGACTCTGTTTCAATGGTTGTGCACTCAGGAGATATTATTGGTGATGGAACAAATATTGGTAGTTATTTGAGTGAATATTTTATTCCATTTTCAAAAATAAGTTGTTCGGTTCCTTTTTTGATAAGTATTGGAAACCATGTCGTAGAAAGCAACTACTTTTATTCATTTGTGAAATATGAAGATTTCTCTGATTATGCTACTTCCAACCCGCTATGTGAAAAATATTATTCGTTTTATCTGGGAGATTGCCAGTTTATCGCACTAAACACAAATGGGATATACAACAACTTTATTCAGACAGACTGGTTAAATCAGAAGTTAACAGAATCTGATGCAAACAATCTTTGTGACTTTGTTTTCTCATTTTCACATCATCCGGGAAAAAGCGAAATATGGCCTGATGGTAATACTTCATATGTCTGGAATGATGTGTACGGAGAATTAAAAGGGTTTCCTAAAATTGCAATGCATTCAACAGGTCATTCTCATGATTATGAAAGAGGTGTAATAAGAACAACACATTCTCAAAATTGGGATTTTAGAACAATTTTAAGCGGAGGTGCAGGTGGAGATCTTGATCGTTGGGGAATGTACGCAAATCAGACTGATTATTCAGAAATACAGCTTTCTTTGGATTATTATAACTATGTTTTGGTAGATGTAGACATGAATCAGAAAAGATGTGATACAAAAATGTATAGTTTGGGAAACCCTGAGAAACCTATGAATAATTCTATTATTGATCAATGGCATTGTATAATTAATCAGCCTTCTCCTGTAAAACCCACTGCTATAAGCCCTGTTTCATTGTCCGGTCTGACTCCTCAACTCGTTGGTTCTGCTTTTTCAGGTGTTGATTCTTTGATGAGTTCTGAAATTCAACTTACCGGTAAGTACTCAACATGGGATTCTCCGTTAATTAACACATTACGTGATTCAGAGAACATTTATGGAGTTACCGGTCCTCCCGATTATAATCCGGTGAATCTTAATTCAGGTATTAATCTTCAATTGTTTGACGTTCCAACAGGCATTCTTCTCCCTGACTCCTCTTATAAATGGAGAATACGTTATCGTGACCACAATGTACGATGGAGTGAATGGTCTGATTCTGCAGTATTTGTGGCACTTTCTACTCATATTGACGAATATTCGGACGAATTCTCATTCCTGGCAAACCCAAATCCTTTCAGCAAAAAAGTTAATATAAATTTTTCAACGAAAGTTTCTGAAAATATCAGAGTAAGTATTTTTGATTTAAATGGTAAGTTAATTAAAACTCTTGCAGATAATATATTTGATATAGGGGAACAGCAACTTTTCTGGGATGGAAAGGATGTGTCAGGAAAAAAAGTTCTTTCCGGGATGTATTTCTGTTCGATCAAATCAAAAACTCTTGACAAAACCGTAAAGCTGATTTATGAGAATAAATAAAGAATTGTCTTATAGTAGAATAGTTTTTGTTCTTTAAATGTTTGTATGAACAATTTTAATAATATGAACCTTTAAACCAAAGAAATGAAAATTTGTAATAAATGTATTATAAACGATAAATATCCCGGAATTTCTTTTAATGAAGCCGGAACATGCTCACTGTGTGTTGAACAGAGAAAATATACACCACTTGGTGAAGATAAGTTACTCGATATTTTGCAGAAAGCAAAAAATAAAAATTCTGATTATGATGTTTTAGTGCCACTTAGTGGGGGTAAGGATAGTTCATACATATTACACTTAGCTGTAAATGTTTATAAACTTAAGGTGCTGGCCATGACATATGATAATGGTTTGTTTAACCAAATTGCATTGGATAATATTAAAAGAGCAATAGAAATCACGAAGGTTAAGCATGTGTTTTGTAAACCAGATTCGGAGATACAAAAAAAGATTTACAGATTAATGTTTTTACGTTCCGGTGATATTTGTGGAGCATGTGACATTGGGACAAAAGCTAATATTTTAAAGGTTGCAAAGGATTATTTCATCCCAATAATCCTTTATGGGACATCTCCACTTGAAGAAGATTCTTTTGTTCCAGACTCTATTCAGGATTTATCAAGGTTTAAGCACATATTAAAAGAATCAAAAGAATTTACCGGAAAGGAAATCAACGACTTTTTAATATATCCTAATCTTAATTTTTGTGGCTCTATTCTAAATACAGATTGTTTTAA
>JBDRPR010000285.1:0-5053 GCA_043826845.1 Bacteroidota bacterium | reverse complement strand
AGGCAATAAAAGTCATATTCTCTGCAACAAGTTTTACATAATTTTCCTGATTAAAAGGTTGTAAAAACCCTTGTGAAATCATGTAATTATTATTGTTCAAAGTTTCGGTTGCTATTTCACCGATATTATACGATAAACTGTAACTTGAATTAGAAATATTATTCCCGCTTGTTGAAACAACTTTTGGGCTTATATTCTGACCTGTTATATGCAGACTAAAAAAAACTACAATTAAAGTTTGTATAAGAAATTTCATTAACTAAAATATTAAAACTGATAATAAACAAGCATTTTAAACATCAAATATACGAAAAAAAAATATTTTCTAAAAAGCTAAAAAATTTATATTGAATGTTTTTTATTTATTCGTATGGTTCCCAGTCGCCAAAGTATTCTGATACAACATTTGTTTTAGGATCTGATGTATAAAATTCATTTGAATTATAAGTCCATTTCAGATATTCTGAATTACCTCCACTTTCAGTTGTAATGCAAAATCTATTACTTAGTGAGCCAAACGAATTAGCTTGATCTGCCGGCCATTTCTGATCTCCTCCGCTTGGGTCAACAGGAATCCATCCGTAATTTGGGAGATATACTTCTACCCATCTGTGAAAAACATCATCCATACTTGTATCATCTCCACGCATAACAACTGATCCGACATATCTAGCCGGAAGACCTGCTGCCCTGCACATTGAAATATATGCAAAACTATACTCTGAACACGAACCGTTACCTCGATCTATAACGGTGGGAGCAGTATTCCAGCCACCTGTCATTTCGTAATACATATTATTTATAAGATAATTGAAAATTTTTCTGGCAATCCAGTATGGATTCTTTTCTTCACCAACAGCATCTTTGACTGCTTTTTGAACTATCGGATCATCGTATTGATACTTTTCATTGTTTTCCAGATATTTCTTTTTAATTTCATCCGGAATTTCCGAAATAGTCCCAACCTTATCAGGGAAAATATAATATCTTACACTATAGCAAGTAACATCTATTTTCATCTGAACTTCATAGGATTCATTTGATTTTAAATTTTCAAGATGATAGTGGGCAACTTTTTGGTTCCATTTGTCTGTAATAATTTTTTCATTTGCATTTTCAGGATAAAAAACCACTTGTTTGTTTATTTTTTGAGAAACTCTGTCTATGGGAACAGCAAAATATACATCAAGAGATTTAACGGTTCCTGGACCGAAATTAGTTGTCAGATGAGTATAAGTTAAAATCCCTCTTTTTTCATTATTAGTAATGAATTTTTCAATATTAGCGGTTTCAATACAATGAATTTTTTTGTCCTGATAATCAATATTCCAGATGTTTTTTCCGTCAAAGCACAGACCTGATGAATATGCTCCGGGGGAATCCAGAGTTATTACAACACATTCACTTGAAGGATCAACAGCATATATTTTATTGGTAACGCGGTCGGATACCCATAAATATTTTCCATCAAAAGCAAGACCGTTTGAATTTGAGTGCGGAGAATTTATTGATTTAATAGTAGTTCCGTCATTCTGATCAAATTGAATGAGTTTCTTGTTTATATTATCTGTACACCATAAATATTTACCGTCCCAGCATAATCCTTCTGCATTTTTTGAAGGAGCATCAACACAATGAACAATTGTTCCATCTTCGGGGTCGAGTTTATAAATTTTTGCATTATAATTTTCAGCAAGCGGAATTCCTCCTTTTATATCTATATTCCATAAATTTTTACCATCCCACGCCAAACCCATCGGCCAATATGCAGGAGATTCGATATATCTTATAATTTCACCATTTTCGGGATTCATGCAGAATATTTTATCATCTTTTCTGTCGGATATCCATATATTTTTTCCATCATAGGTTGCCCCTGTCGGGAATATACCGGGAGTAGAAAAGGATTTTACCAACTTAACCGATAATAAATTAGCGGAAAACAGAAAAATTGAAATTATTAAAAGAATTTGTTTTATTTTCATGTGTTTATTTTTTTATTTTTAAAATTATTGTCACATGGTCCCGATAGCTATCGGGAGCCCTAATAATCATATCGGTTTGTGATAAATTTTTATCATGGGCATTTCATAATAGATAAGATTAATTTCAGGTATTAAAATTATCGAAAAAAAAGGTTTTGGCAATTTTTTAATATAAAAAAAGTAATTTGTCACTAATCTTTACAAATAAATAATGTAAGTCTTTACTTTTTTTCAATTTAACTGAATAATCAGGAAAGATATTTATTAGACATGAAATTTTTTTATAATTACTTTATTTTTCCACCTCCCTGTTTTATAATATGTAAATGAAAAAGCAAGGCCAATAAACCATGCAATAGGGATAGCCCACCAGATTCCATCAATTCCAAGCTCTGTTTTAGATAAAAAATATGCAAGCGGAAGGCGGATAATCCATAGCGAAAACAAAGTAATAAACATTGGAATCAGAGTATCGCCTGCGCCTCTTAGTACACCTGCAATTACGAACATTGTTGTAAAAATCAAATAAAAGGAACTTACAATAATTAAATAGTTGTGG
The DNA here is from genome assembly GCA_043826845.1 of Bacteroidota bacterium. Lineage (GTDB taxonomy): Bacteria > Bacteroidota > Bacteroidia > Bacteroidales > CAYTAU01 > JBDRPR01. The sequence continues at coordinate 2,509 of JBDRPR010000285.1, read as the reverse complement.
CCGATATTTATTATATTCTGGTTGTCTGTAAACAAATCCATAATTGAATTTCCAAAAAAGATTACAATCATTGTTACAGTTATTGATATAATGCTTGTCATAAGCAAAGTAGTTAGCATTCCTTTTTTTACTCTTTCCAGTTTATTTGCGCCAAGATTTTGTCCGACAAAGGTGGTCAATGCCATGGAAAAATTCATAGCTGGCATTGCAGCAAGTGAATCAACGCTTCCAGCAATTGTAAATGCAGCAATAACGTCTTGTCCGAATGGGTTTACGATTCCCATAATTGCGATCATTCCTAACCCTACAAATGTTGATTGGAATCCTGATGGTAAACCAATACGCATGCTTTGTTTAAATATTTGTTTGTCAAATCTCAGTCTGGAAAATGAAAATCTAATGATTTTATGCGTTTTATTGAGATAAATCATAGCAGCTATAAATACTGATCCCTGTGCAATAATTGTTGCAATAGCCGCCCATTCTATACCCCATTCAAAAACTATGATAAATAACCAGTCGAAAAAAATGTTCAGAATAGTTGAAATAATCATGAAAATTAACGGTGTTGTTGAGTCACCAAGTCCTCTTAGAATTGCACTTATTCCATGAAAACCGAAAAATGCAATAATACCCAGAAAATAAACGTCAGTATATGCTTCTGCATCAGGGATTATTTCAGGAGCTAACCCTACCCACTTAAATATAAGAGAACTAAAGCTAAATCCTAATACGCTGATTATTACAGAAGCAATTAACAAAAATACTAAAATTGTATCAACAGCGAGTTTTACTTTATCGAATTGTTTAGCTCCAAAATATTGTGAAATCACAATATTAAATCCCATAGAGACTCCAATAATCAGAGAAATCAATGTAAATATTATTGGAAAAGCATTTCCTAAAGCTGCATTCCCTGCATCTCCGATATGGGAATTACCAATAATTATTCTATCGACAATTACATATAATTGCTGGAAAAGGTTGGCCAGTAGCATCGGAACTGCAAATTTTAAAATCAGGCTACTTTCTTTTCCAACAGTCAGGTCTTTCATTAAATTTTTTTTACAAAGCCAAAGTTACATTTTATATACAGAATATAAAAAATGTGATTTTATATGTTAAAACTATCAAATTCAGGAAGGTTTATTAGCTTAGATAACTGATAATTTCTTTGATTTTATCTTTCATTGGCAATTCTCCTTCTATCCAATGAATTTTCATGCCTTTTTTTTCCATGCCACGAAACCAGGTCATTTGTCTTTTAGCAAACTGATGAATTGCAATTTCCAGTTTTGTAAGCATATCATTATATGATATATGTCCTAATAAATATTCGGTAATATATTTGTATTCAAGCCCATAATATATTAAATCATCTGAAGATATACCTGAGTCAAGTAGAGATTTTACTTCCTCTATCATTCCTTCGTTTAATCTTTGTTTTAATCTTTTAGATATTCTGTTTCTTCTTGAATCACGGTCGAAGTTAACACCAATAATCAGGCTATTAATTTCAGGATATTCCGTTTCCGATAGTGGATGATTTTTATAATAATTTTCGATTTCAATTGCCCTGATAGTTCTTTTTTTTGTATCTATATCAGATTTATTGTGGAGAGTTTTAATCGATTTTAAAATATCAGAAAGCTCTTCCAACGGTTTATCTTTTAAGGATTCCCGTAATTCTTGGTTTATTGGTACTTGTATTAATTTATAACCTTTAAGAACTGCTTCTATGTACATACCGGTTCCTCCGCAAAGAATCGGTGTTTTCCCTTTTTCAATAATATTCATATATACAGATAGAAAGTCTTTCTGATATTCAAATACATTGTATTTATATCCGGGAAAAACCAGATCAATAAGATGTACTGGAATTTGGGTACCGTTTATCATATAATCCTGATAATCTTTTCCAGTGCCAAGGTTCATGTTTTTATAGACTTGTCTGGAATCAGCACTGATAATTTCTGTATTTAGAAAATATGCAAGATTTGCTGCTACCGATGTTTTCCCTCCGGCAGTATGACCTAGTATCGTAATAAGATTATATTTGTCCATAAAAAAAGCTGTATATAGTATATACAGCTGATTATTCTATATAAATACTGCAGATTAATCTTTTGCAATACTAGCGAACCATTTTTGATATAATTCTCCAATAACTGGTAAAGGTTTCATGTCTCCGCTTAATGCTCCAATAAATCCCATTATCCATGCAGCAAGTAAGGCAAGATACAATAGCAGATCAATTAACCAACCTAAAAAAGGAATAAATACAAGAATCATTGCTACAATAACAACTGCAATGGCAGAAATAAAAATACCTAAAGCCTGACGAATGTGAAATCCCCCCAGTTTGGTTTTATTACCACCATTGTACATAACCAGAGCTATTATCCACCCGATAAGAGTCAGGTAACTAACAAATGCCACAGTTTTATCTTCATTGGAAGTGACATTATTTTCTTGATTAGTTTGATTTTCCATTTTATTTATTTTTAAT
>JBDRPR010000284.1:0-4610 GCA_043826845.1 Bacteroidota bacterium | reverse complement strand
ATTTACTTTATATAAAAAATTATTTTTAATACTTTTACTCATTATTTTTTAATCTTTTGTATATGAGTGATATAATAAATATTAAATCTGCCCTGATATCAGTTTGGCATAAAGAAGGCTTGGATGAAATTGTAAAGCAATTGGCTAAACTAAATGTGACAATTTATTCAACCGGAGGGACAAAAGATTATATTGAAAAAATAGGAGTCGGAGTGAATTCTGTGGAAGATTATACGAAATTCCCTGCAATTCTGGGTGGAAGAGTAAAGACTTTACATCCTAAGATTTTCGGAGGAATTTTAGCACGAAGAGAAAATTCTGGAGATGTCAGGCAAACGAAAGAGCATAATATACAAATGATTGACCTTGTCATTGTTGATTTATATCCATTTGAAAAAACCGTAAAAGCGGGAGCATCCGAAGATGAAATTATTGAAAAAATTGATATTGGAGGAATATCCCTGATAAGAGCCGCAGCAAAAAATTTCAAAGATGTACTGATTATATCTTCTCAGGATCAGTATTCAGAATTGTACGACATTTTAACTAATAAAAACGGACAGACAGGAATTGAGGAAAGAAAAGAGTTTGCTAAAAAAGCCTTTGATAATTCATCATCATATGACTCAGCCATATACAATTACTTTGATAATTACCAATTTTCAGTTTTCAAACAAAATATTTCCAAACGGTCAAAACTCAGGTATGGTGAAAATCCTCATCAGAATGGTTTATTCTTTGGCGATTTTGATGATATTTTTGAAAAATTAAATGGCAAGGAAATATCTTACAATAATTTGCTGGATATTGATGCTGCAGTAAATTTGATTTCAGAATTTAATGAGCCCTGTTTCGCAATCTTAAAACACAATAATGCCTGTGGTATTTCTACATGCGACAATCTTTTATCTGCATGGCAGAATGCTTTGGCAGCTGACCCGCTCTCTGCATTTGGAGGTGTTTTGATTACAAATAAATTTATTGATATTGATTCGGCAAGTGAAATTGATAAACTATTTTTTGAAGTTATCATAGCCAAAGGGTATGATCCAGGTGTTTTAGATATTTTCAATCAGAAAAAAAACAGGATTATTCTTATTCAAAAGGATGCACAATTTGACAAAATGCAATTTAAGACAGTGTTAAACGGTGTTTTATTTCAGGATAAAGATAATAGGACTGAAGACATATCTGACATGAAATCTGTGACAAAAAATGCGCCGGATTCCAGAGAATTTGAAGATTTGGTTTTTGCAAATAAAATTGTAAAGCATTCCAAATCAAATGCGATTGTCTTGGTAAAAAACAAAAAGATGATCGGAAGCGGTATCGGTCAGACATCAAGGGTTGATGCGCTGAAACAAGCCATTTTAAAAGCAAAAAATTTCGGTTTTGATCTTAAAGGATCGGTGATGGCATCTGATGCATTTTTCCCTTTTGCTGATTCTGTTGAAATAGCACATAAATCGGGCATATCTGCAATAATTCAACCCGGTGGATCGGTAAGAGATAAGGATTCAATTGAATATTGCAATAATAACAATATTTCAATGGTATTTACAGGAGTCAGACATTTTAAGCATTAAATAATTTAATTTTAAGAAAAATAAACTAATTTTGCTAATTCGCTAAAATAATAATAGTATCGGGATGGGACTTTTTAATTTATTCACTCAGGAAATTGCAATTGATTTAGGTACAGCCAATACAATAATTATCCACAATGATAAAATCGTTGTTGATGAACCATCTATAGTCGCAATTGACAGAACAACAAAAAAGCTTATTGCAATTGGCGAAAAAGCACGCCAAATGCATGGGAAGACTCATGAAAACATCAAAACAATCAGGCCTCTGAGAGATGGTGTAATTGCCGATTTCGAAGCTGCTGAGATGATGATTAAAGGAATGATTAAAATGATTAGTTCCAAATCAAGAATATTTACTCCTTCGTTGCGTATGGTTATCTGTATTCCTTCAGGAAGTACCGAAGTAGAAATTCGTGCGGTAAGGGATTCATCCGAACATGCAGGTGCTCGTGATGTTTATATGATTTATGAACCTATGGCTGCAGCACTGGGAATAGGTCTAGATGTAGAAGCCCCTGAAGGAAATATGGTTGTTGATATTGGTGGTGGTACTACAGAAATTGCAGTTATTGCTTTGGGAGGAATAGTTTGCAACAAATCCATACGTATTGCAGGTGACGATTTTACAGATGATATTCAGGAATATATGCGTCATCAACACAATGTTAAAATCGGAGACAGAACAGCTGAAGATATAAAAATCAATGTGGGATCAGCAATTCCTGATTTAGATGATCCTCCACCTGATTATATGGTTCGTGGACCTCATCAGATGACTGCTTTGCCTATTGAAATTCCCGTATCATATCAGGAAATTGCCCATTGTCTTGATAAATCCATCACAAAAATTGAAGCAGCTATTTTACAGGTTCTTGAAGAAACTCCACCCGAATTATATGCCGACATTTTTAACAAAGGAATATATCTTGCAGGTGGTGGTGGACTTCTGAGAGGTCTTGATAAAAGATTGGCGGACAAACATAATATTCCTGTCAGAGTAGCAGAAGATCCATTAAGAGCAGTTGCCCGTGGCACCGGTATTGCATTAAAAAATGTTGACAAATTTAAATTTTTAATGAGATAATACAATTTTATCTGAATGAATGAAAAGCTTATTCCGGTTTTTTTATAAATATCATTTATCATTATTGTTTTTAGTGCTTGAAACCTTTTGTTTTATTCTGATAGTACAATACAATTTATTTCAAAAAGCCAGTTTTATAAACTCCTCAAATCTTGTTTTTGCTAAAATTTACGACAGTTACAATTCTGTAAACAGTTATTTCTTATTATATGAGCAAAATAATTCATTAATACAAGAAAATACTAAGTTGCACAATCTCCTTAAAAAAAATTATAAAGCCAATATTATTAAAGCAAAAGAGATAGCAGATTCAGTTTATAGCTTTAATTATAAGTATTATCCGGCAATTGTTATAAATAATTCGACTAATAAATTGTACAATTTTATAACTTTGGACAAGGGTAGCAGACATGGCATAAAAGCTGATATGGCTGTAGTGTCACCTGACGGAGTTATCGGAATAGTTAAAAATATATCCGGAAACTACTGCACAGTAATCTCTCTATTAAACCTGAACCTGAAAATAAGTGCAAAAATTAAAAGAAAAAATCATATTGGTTCAATTTCATGGAATGGAGATAGTTATCAGAAATGTGATTTTAATGAAATTCCGTTTCATGTCGATGTGGAAATAAATGACACAATTGTTACCAGCGGTTATTCATCAATATTTCCTGAAGGTATTCCTATCGGGACTATAATCTATTTCAACAAAAACCAAAGTAGTAGCTTTTACGATATAAAAGTCAAATTATTTACCGATTTCACACGATTGTCTCATGTATATATTGTTGATAATAAATTCCAACAAGAAATAAAAAAACTGGAGGAATCCAACACTTCAAATGATTAAACTGGTTTGGCAAAATATTATCCGTTTTATTTTCTTGATTCTTTTGCAAGTATTAATACTCAATAATATTCAATTTAGTGGATTTATTAATCCCTATCTCTATGTTCTGTTTATTCTTCTTTTGCCCATTGAACTATCGAATTGGATAGTCCTATTCATCGGGCTTTTGACAGGTTTATGTGTGGATGTTTTTTCAAATACTTTGGGAATTCATGCATCAGCAACTGTTTTTATTTCATTTTTAAGACCTTTTATACTTGGAATTATTTCACCACGTGAAGGATACGAACCAGGCACTTTACCAAATATAAGCCATAACGGACTGAAATGGTTTGTTAAATACATAGTTATACTTGTTGTTGCTCATCACTTATTTTTATTTTTTGTTGAAGCATTTCGTTTTTCTGATTTCTTCAGGACTTTTTCAAGAGCAATTATTAGTTCCGTATTTACTCTTATTCTGATTCTATTTACACAAATGCTTTTAATCAGAAGGAAAAAATGAATCCATTTGAAAACAGAAAATATGTCATAGTAGCAATTATTATTTTAATCGGGTTAGCTTTTATTATAAGACTGTTTACTTTTCAGGTATTAAATAATAAGTATAGAGAATCTGCTGATAACAATTCGATGCGTTTTGTTACCCAATATCCTGCCAGAGGACTCGTATATGACAGGAACAATGTTTTGCTTGTCTATAATGAAGCTGCTTATGATCTGATGGTTATTCCCAAACAAGTGAAATCGTTTGATACAACTGAACTAGCCTCTTTGCTGCACGTTGATAAATCATTAATAATTAGCCAATTGAATGCTGCAAAAAAATATTCTTATTATAAACCTTCCATTTTCATGAAACAAATTTCAACAGAAGACTATGCAAATATTCAGGAAAAGCTATATAAATTCTTAGGTTTTTATGCTCAAACCAGAACTTTACGAAAATATCACAACAGTTCATCAGCACATATTTTAGGATATGTTGGTGAAGTAAATGACAAGATCATTAACTCAAACCCCTATTACAAATCAGGGGATTATATTGGTATTTCGGGAATTGAACGATCTTATGAAACTGTTT
>JBDRPR010000283.1:0-2658 GCA_043826845.1 Bacteroidota bacterium | reverse complement strand
AGCCATTGCTTTTTCTGATACAATTTATGTTTCGGATAAAAGTATTTCCGACATGACAGGGATAGAGGCTTTTGTTAATATTACAGGTTTAAATTGCTCAAATAATGACTTCGACACTCTAAATATCAATAATAATACGCAACTCAAGTACATGAATTGTCGTGAAAATGATCTTAATTATCTGGATGTCAGCAATAATATTTTGCTTGAGAAACTGATTTGTCAGCATAATCTTTTATATAGCCTGAATGTTGAGAACAACATAGCTTTGGTTTATTTTGATTGCAGTATTAATTTTCTCTCATCATTAGATTTAAATAGTAATACAGATCTAAAGTATCTTGACTGCGGAGAGAATAACCTCAATTTGCTTAACATAAGTAATAATCTACTGCTTGAATATCTGGATTGTAGATATAACCATATTTCATCCCTTGATGTAACCAATCACATTATGTTAACTCATATTGGATGTGGTCCAAATAATATTACATCGTTAGATGTCAGCAATAATACGGCCTTAACTTTTTTATTCTGTCCAGTGATTCCAATTACCAGTTTAGATCTCAGCAATAATATTTACCTTGATTCTTTGAATTGTAATTATACATTGCTGACATCATTGGATATTACACATAATGCATTACTTAGGTTTCTTGCATGTGGAAAAAACCAATTTACTAATCTTGATTTAAGTAGCAATACATTATTACGATATATAAGCTGTCAGGAAAGCCTGTTTTCATCATTGGACATTAGCAACAATACTTTACTGACTTATTTTGAATGCCAGAACAGTTCATTTAATAATATTAGTTTTTTAAATAATGACTCCCTTGAATATCTTAATTGCAATAACAATAATATTAGTCAGTTAGATTTAAGCAATAATTACAAATTGAGAGAACTTCGTTGTGGACGAAACAACCTTAGCAATCTGGACGTTAGCAATAACGCTAACATTAAGACATTGGTATTCAATAATAATCATATTTCTTCTATTGATTTGAGCAATAACAATAAGATCAATGGATTATGGTGCAATGGGAATCAACTAAACGAATTGGATTTAACCAATTGTGATTCTATCACTAATATTGTGTGCTATGATAATCAACTTGAAAAGCTTTATATTCAAAATGGGAATAATACATATATTGAATGTTTATTGACATGGAATAACCCAAATCTCTACTGTATTCAGGTTGATGATGCACAATGGTCAGCATCGAACTGGACCTCTATTGATTCCTGGACATCATTTAGTGAAAATTGCCACTATAGCATTGATGATATTGATGGTGAATCCGCTCTATTCGTTTTCCCCAATCCTTTTGACGATGAATTGAATATTATTTTTAATGATATTGATAATCATCAAATAAGAATTTTGGATATGTTGGGAAAAGAATGGTTATCTGCTTATACAAAGGATGATAAGGAGTCATTAACATTAACAAATCTACCATCTGGTACATATATACTACAGATTTTTTCTCCGGATACTATAAGAACAATAAAGGTGGTCAGGCAATAAATTCCGGTGTATCATCTTAGACAGGTTGCCTGACCAGTTTTTCGGCAGAGTAATGTTCAGGTGTTTTGCCATTTCGTTGGTATTTTGGTAATTTCTCCCTCCCCGTTATAAGGTATTTGGCTTATAAAGTGTACCCCATCTACCAAACAGGTATTGCCAGATATGTCCAATAAGATTAGTTTTATAAGTTTTGGGATGTCCTATTGGTGCAGTTTTTTCCAGTTCTGTTCAGATATAGAAAAATGACCCCTTCAGGTATTGTCATTGTTTATGGAACAAAAATTGTAGCAGTCTTAATTATGTTATCATGCACAATTTTAACAATATAATTACCTGGAGAATGCCCCCCAAGATAAATACCCGTATTCTGTTGGGATATTATTGAACTTTGAATGAGTATTCCATTAGAATTATATATTTCAATAACATCATTTTGAGATAGAGTTCCATTAATTTGAATATAAAGTATGCATCCTGTCATGAATATAATAAGATCATTACTATTATCGACATAATTACTACTATTTATCTGCCCTGCATTAATTGGTTGTCCTGCAGTTGAATTATACGCAAAATCCTTAATGGTAATTTTACGGCTTGATATTGACCAATCTAATCGAACCCAGCCAAAATACTCAAGAGTATTCACAACAAGTTTTAATCCAATATAAGCTTCTGAAGGAAAGGTCCAAAATTGAGATAGTGGATGAAAATCTACCCATGTTTGGTTTGAATTAATTATTTCACCAGATGCGAATTGGTCTGTTACTTTATTATCATTTAAATGTTCCACATCTATTAGAAATTGGTCATGCCAATCATTGATTTCCCAATAGGTATAATGCCTTGCGACCACTCTAAAATCTGACGTATCATCTTGATTCAGGTCAAAATAGAAGTAATGAGAACTGTCACCTCCATTAGGAACTATAACAGGACAGAATATTGTGGAATCAGGATCTATATCTGTATATATAATCTGGGCTTTCAATTTTACTTCAATGAAGAAGAAGATGATGAATAAAATAAGCAGATTAGTTTTCATATTGGCAATTTTTTAATTAATTATTTGTTTTGCTGTATTATTTTTATTTTATGTACTTCTAAGAAGTATTCAATAA
>JBDRPR010000282.1:0-8514 GCA_043826845.1 Bacteroidota bacterium | reverse complement strand
AAAAACAAATATTGAAATGCTATTTCTTCCAAAAGAAATGTTTAAGCAGAAAAATAAAACCATCTATTTGTCATTTGGACAACCAATTCCGTGGGAAACACTTGATAATTCAAAAACTCCTTCCGAATGGGCTTCATATGTAAGAGAGATTGTTTATAAAATGGCAGAAAAAAAATAATAATATTTTCTATTTTTGCAGAACTATTGATTATATTTAATGAAACGTATAATACCTCCTATCGACAGGGAATTGCTTAATGCTGAACTTACTGAAGAAAAATTTCTCAGAGTAACCAATTTTGGCGGAAATAAAATCTATACAGTAAACTACCACAACTCACCTAATGTATTACGTGAAATCGGACGATTAAGAGAACTTACATTTAGGAATGCTGGTGGAGGAACAGGAAAAGAAATAGATATTGATGAGCATGACATTGCAATAAATCCTTATCAACAATTAATTGTATGGGATCCAAACAGAGAAGACATACTTGGAGGTTACAGGTATATTTTTTGTCCAAATGCAATGAAAGATGATACAGGGAATTATATTCTGGCAACAAAAAGATTATTTCACTTTTCTGATAAATTCAATAAAGAATATTTACCATTTACTATTGAATTAGGACGCTCTTTTGTTCAGCCCAACTATCAATCAAGCACAACCAGTAAAAAAGGAGTTTTTGCACTGGACAATCTCTGGGACGGATTAGGCTCTTTGCTTATTAATAATCCCAACGTTAAATACTTTTTCGGTAAAGTTACGATGTACACTGATTTTAACAGAAGAGCCAGAGATATGATACTTTATTTTTTAAATAAACAATTTAATGATAAAAATAATTTAATATCACCAATTAAACCACTACAAATTGAAACGGATATAAATGAGCTGAAAAATATTTTTATTCATGATGATTACATGGATGATTATAAAATCTTACTTCAAAATGTCCGTTCTTTAGGAGAAAATATACCTCCATTGATTAATTCATACATGAATTTATCCCCAACGATGCTTGTTTTCGGGACTTCATTAAATGATCATTTCGGGGATGTTGAAGAAACAGGAATTATGGTTACTATAAGTGATATTTATGACAATAAAAAAGACAGGCATCTAAATATGGACAGGATAAAGAATGCTTTTAAGAGAATCAGAATCAGAAAATCAGGCTAATAGGCTCTGAAATTTTTACCTTCGATGAAATTAATAAACGATTTATTTACAACTTTATTCCCCCCTGGAGTTGGGTAATCACCAGAAAAATACCAATCGCCTTTATTTTTTGGACATGCAATATGTAAATTTTCAATTGTCTGATAAACAATTTTTACTTCTGCTTTAACAACTTTATCCTTTAGTAAAAATGCTATTTTATCGGAAATTTCTTCATCGGTAAAAGGTCTGTAAATCTCTTTGACATAATTTACAACCTGTTCCTTTGGCAAATTCTCCTGTTCTTTTGATTTTTTATATACTTCATTAATCACATTTTCTTTCCCCCTCTCTTTTAACAACTCTATTGTAGCTTTAAATGCAATAAAATCATTAAGTTTTGCCATATCAATTCCATAGCAGTCAGGATATCTGATTTGAGGAGCTGATGAAACAATAATTATCCTCTTAGGCGACAATCTGTCAAAAATTCTGATAATACTATGCTTTAATGTTGTTCCCCTGACAATAGAATCATCAATTACTACCAGATTATCAACATTTTTATTTATTGTACCGTAAGTAATATCATAAACATGTTCGACCAGATCATTTCGATTATCATCCTCAGCAATAAAAGTTCTTAGTTTAACATCTTTAATAGCAATCTTTTCAACACGTGGACGCATGCTGATAATTTTAGTTAATTTTTCATCGGAAAGATGATTGTTCTTGTCTAAAATTTTCTTCTTTTTTACATCTATCAAATAATCCTCAATTCCTTTTATCATTCCATAAAAGGCTGTTTCTGCAGTATTCGGTATATAAGAAAATACTGAATTCTCAGTATCATAATCAATGGTTTTCAATATTTTTGGAGTGAGCAATTCTCCTAATTTTTTCCTTTCACAATAAATATCTTTATCGCTTCCTCTTGAAAAATAAATTCTTTCAAATGAACATGCTGCAAGTTTTTGAGGGACTAAAATTTCCGTTTCACTGATTAATCCATTTGCTTTAACTATCAAGGCATAACCTGGTTTTAATTCTTTGACCGATTCCATGGGCACATTCATCGCCGTCTGAATAACAGGCCGTTCGGATGTTACAACAACTATTTCATCATCATAATAATAAAAGGCAGGTCTTATTCCGCATGGATCACGTGTAACAAATGCATCACCATGGCCAATTAAACCAGCAATAACATAGCCTCCATCCCAGTTTTTACTTGAATTTTGAATAATTTTGGGCAATTCAATATTTATTTCAATCAGAGGAGAAATATTCTTATTGGAATGACCATCATTCTTATATTTTCTAAAAAGAAACTGATTTTCCTCATCAAGATAATAGCCTACTTTTTCGAGTATGGTAACCGTATCTGAAAAATCTTTAGGGTGCTGACCCATATTTATTAAATCCTGGAAAAGCTCGTCAACATTTGTCAGATTGAAATTTCCAGCAATAACCAGATTTCTTGATTTCCAGTTGTTGGTTCTCATTACCGGATGAACATAGTCTAAGCTATTCTTTCCATATGTTCCATATCTAAGATGACCTAAATACAACTCACCGGCAAATGGCAGATTTTGCTTTGCCCAATTAGCATCTTTAAGAAGAGATGGATTTATCTGATCAAATTTTGTAAAGTTTTTATGAATGTTTTCAAATACTTCTTTAATAGGTGTAGCAGAATTTGATCTTTCTCTGAATATATATTTTTCTCCAGGTTTTTGATTGAGTTTCAGACAAACAGCTCCTGCTCCATCCTGACCTCTATTGTGCTGTTTTTCCATCAGCAGATAAAGTTTGTTTAAACCAAACATCCAAGTACCGTACTTTGCCTGATAATATTCGAGGGGTTTTAGAAGACGAATTAATGCTATACCACATTCATGTTTAATTGCATCGCTCATTTAAAAAAGGATTTGATAAAATCATGTTTTACAAAATTAATAAAATGATCAGATTATTAGTGCAAAGTAAAAAAGAAATCTCAACAATTAATTAACTGCATAAAAGCCTGTTTTTATTCAGTTTTAATATATGACCTTAAAAAACTATAAAAAGGGATTGTGTCTTCTTTCATTTCCTATTGTAGTTTGTTCTCCATGTCCGCAATATACAACTGTGTCATCTTCCAGAATTAAAAGTTTTTCCTTAATACTTTCGATAAGAGTATCCATATCTCCACCCACAAGGTCAGTTCTTCCCACACTTCCAGCAAACAACACATCGCCTGCAACGATGAATTTTTGCTTCACACAATAAAAAACGATACTTCCAGGTGAATGTCCAGGGCAATGTAAGGATATTAATTCAGAATTTCCAAAATCAATTATTTCATTATGAGAAATGTATCCGGAGGGAATTATAGGATTTTCAATGCTTAATCCATACAATTTTGCATATTGACAGGATTGTTTATAAATTTCTAAATCATTTTTATTAATAAATATTTCAACTCCAAATTTATTGGAGATATATGTATTCCCCAGAATATGATCAAAATGCCCATGAGTAATTAAAATTTTTTCAGGGATTAACATATGAGCTGAAATAAAACTTTCAATTACATAATGTTCTTTATCAAAATAACAACCCGGATCAATAATAACACATTTACCTGTTTCATCGAACAAAACATAAGTATTTACCTGATAAGGATTAAAAACAAATTTTTTAACAGTAATCATATCTTTATAAATTACTTTGATGTGCCTTTCAGCATAGGAACAAATACGAAACCTCCATGCTCTTCTTTAATAAATTCATTCTCTGAATTTTTAATAATTCTCACCATCACTTGTCTTTCAAAATCACCTACCGGTGTGACCAATATTCCTCCTTGTTTTAATTGCCGCAATAAAGCATCAGGTATTCCTTCAGGGGCGGCAGTAATTAAAATTTTATCAAAAGGTTGAAATGCAGGTTTCCCAAGATATCCATCACCGTAAAACAATTCTATATTATAATTCAACTTCATTAATAATTTTCGTGCACTAAGAAACAAATCATGGTGTCTTTCAATCGAGTACACTTTTGCACCCATTTGAGCCAAAATTGCTGCCTGATATCCTGAGCCAGTGCCAATTTCAAGAACTTTATCTCCTTTTTGTATCTTCAGTAATTGTGTTTGAAAAGCAACTGTATATGGCTGAGATATAGTCTGTCCGCAATATATCGGAAAAGCCTGATCCTTATATGCAAAACTCTCGAAATCACTTCGCATGAACAGATGCCTGGGAACTTGATTCATGGCTTCCAGCATTATCTCATCTCCTATTCCTTTATCCCTCAATAAATCAATAAGTTTTCTTCTTAATCCTTTGTGCTGATAGCTATCAATCATAAAATGACAGTAAAGTTTTTACAAACCAACATAATTTTTTTTAAATATACACTAACCTAATGAAAATTTATTTTGGGCCCCTGTTCAATTGGTCAGGTAAACCTCTGATCCTTCAAATAAATTGTTAATTACATAGGAAATATAAGTTTATCAAATTAAAAATGTTAATAAATGGACGAGAATTAGCAAGAAATCCCCTTCTAAAATTGCCTACTTTTGTAAAAAACATATCTCATGCTGAAAATTGGTGTTCTTGGTGCAGGTCATTTGGGTAAAATCCATATAAAACTACTCAAAGATATTAAAGAGTTTGAATTGGTAGGTTTTTATGATCCTGATCATAAAAAAGCTGAAGAAGTTTCAAAAGAGTTTAATATTAAATTCTTCTCCCAACCTGATGATTTGTACCAATTAGTTGACAGTATTGATATTGTTACTCCAACAATCTCACATTTTGAATGCGCAACCAGGGCGTTAAAATTATCCAAACATTTGTTTATAGAAAAACCTATTACAAATACAATAGAGGAAGCAGAAGCATTGATAAAACTATCACATGAAGCAAATGTAAAAGTACAAATAGGTCATGTTGAGAGATTTAATCCGGCATATATTGCCGCTCTGCCATATTTTTGCAACCCTATGTTTATTGAAACCCATCGCCTTGCATTATTTAATCCAAGAGGCACTGATGTTCCTGTGGTACTAGATTTGATGATTCATGATCTTGATATTGTATTGAGCACAATAAATTCAAATATTAAAAAAATCAATGCCAGCGGAGTAGCTGTTGTGAGTGACACACCGGATATTGCAAATGCAAGGCTTGAATTTGACAATGGTTGTGTGGCAAATCTTACTGCATCAAGAATATCCATGAAAAATATGCGAAAAAGCAGATTTTTCCAAAAAGACTCTTATATCTCTGTTGACTTTTTAACTAAAGAAGTGGAGATACTTAAAATGAAATCACTGGAAGGAGAACCTGATCCTCTCTCAATAACCATTGATCTTGGAAATGAAAAAGGGAAAAAAGAAATTATTTTTGAAAAGCCCAAAATTATTCCAAACAATGCAATAAGAGAAGAATTGCTAAGTTTTTATAATTCAATTAACGAAAATTCAAAACCACTTGTTTGTCTGCAAGATGGTTATAATGCACTGAATATTGCCTATCAGATACTGGAAAAAATGAAATATACTTCTGCAGAAATATAAAATTTTAATATTACTGCAATATTTTTGTTTTTTTTCCGTTAACGAGATTTATTGTATTATTAATAATGATTAATTTTATTTTGAAAAAAATATTCATCTTCTTAATTATTTCAACTACTTTGTTTTCATGCGAATTGATTAATCCAGAGGAAGATATTCCATCATATATACATATACCTGGATTTGAGCTTTCTACAGTGTCAGGACAAGGAGGAAATATCCATAAGATTACTGATGCATGGGTGTTTATTGACGGGAACTTTCAGGGAGTTTATGAAGTTCCGGTCACTTTTCCGGTTCTGGCTTCAGGTTCTCATGAAATAAGACTTGCTGCGGGCATAAAAATGAACGGGATTTCTTCCAGCCGCGAAATATATCCTTTTTATACAAGACATATTTCCGAAAGAAATCTGATTCAGGCAAAAATTGATACAATATCGCCTACCGTTAACTATGTCAGCGAATTAACATTCGGAAATCTTTGGATTGAAGATTTTGAAGATGCAGGTTTATTGCTTGATACTACATTTAATAGTCTGGCAGATTTGAAACAGATTTTTGATCCTAATCTGAATTCAAAGATTGGTCAGGTTGAATTAACTGAATCATTAAATACATTCGAATGTTATTCCAATGCCATTGATTTGCCCACCAATGGGAGTCGTGTTTATATCGAAATGGAATATAAATGTGACCATAACTTCATTGTCGGTCTTTGGGCAATAAATGCAAACGAAGTTAAAAACAATCCTGTTATGAGTCTGAATTCAACTTCAGGAACCTGGAATAAAATTTATATAGATTTGTCACAAATATTAATAGACAATTCCACTGCTCTAAACTTTATTTTATATATATCTGCATTGAAAAGTAGTGACGTCTCAACTGCATCTTTGGCTTTTGATAATATCAAAATAGTGCATTTTTAATGAACAAAAAACTCCAGACAATAAAATATATTATTTTTGACTTACTTTCTGCAGCTGGAACGTGGAGTTTATTCTATATTTTTCGCAAAATATATATTGAATCTGTAGGACTTGGAGATGTTCCATTAATCTTCAGTACAAAATTTTACCTTGCTCTAATATTTATACCGATTTTCTGGCTTTTATTATATTATATTACTGGTTATTATAAAGATATTTACAGAAAATCAAGGCTGAAGGAATTTGGTCAGACACTATTTATTTCAGTTATTGGAGTTACAGTTATTTTCTTTATTCTTATACTTGATGATGAAATTTCTTCGTATAAACACTATTATTCATCATATTTTGCCCTTTTGTCCATCCACTATGTTTTAACTTATATCCCACGACTTATAATTACCACAAGAACAAATCACAGAATACATGATAAATCAATCGGTTTTAATACTTTAATAATTGGAAGTGATGAAAAAGCTGTTTCCATATATAAAGAAATCGAAAATCAGAAAAATTCAGGTGGAAATATTTTTGTTGGTTTTTTAAATGTGCATAACCGGGAAAAATACCTTCTGCAGAAATATCTGAAACACTTGGGCTCCTTGGCCAATATATTTGATATAATTACAAAAAACAGAATTGAGGAGGTAATTATTGCGATCGAATCATCAGAACATAGTAAAATTGGATCAATATGTTCAAAACTTGAAGAAAAAAATGTAGTAATCAAAGTAATACCTGATATGTACGATATACTAACCGGTTCGGTTAAAATGTCTTCAATTTATGGAGCCCCATTGATTCAAATATCACATGATTTAATGCCTCTATGGCAAGAACATATGAAACGGATAATTGATGTTTTTGCATCAATAATGGCTTTAACGCTACTTTCTCCTTTATACTTGTTTTTAATGATCGGAGTATCATTGTCTTCTCCAGGACATATTTTTTACAACCATGAGAGAATAGGCAAATACGGAAAACCATTTACTATCTTCAAATTCAGATCAATGTGTTTAAATGCTGAATCGAATGGGCCTGCATTATCCAGCAAGAATGATTCAAGAATTACAAAATTCGGGAAATTTATGAGAAGATCCAGATTGGATGAACTTCCGCAATTTTACAATGTTCTGATAGGTGATATGTCTTTAGTTGGCCCAAGACCTGAAAGACAATATTTTATTGACCAGATTGTTGAAAAGGCACCCCATTTCACTCATTTGCATAAAGTCAGGCCTGGAATTACTTCTTGGGGTCAGGTAAAATTTGGTTATGCTGAAAATGTTGATGAGATGCTCGAAAGGCTGAAATATGACATTCTATATATTGAGAACATGTCTTTATATGTTGATTTTAAAATTCTTATCTACACTATTAAAACAATTCTTACTGCAAAAGGGAAATAAACAATCCCTTAACAAGACTTCGGAAAACTGAAAGTAATGTGCAGGTTGAAATTCAATCTGTATAACTCATGTTATGTAAAAAAAAAACAAATTTGCATGAAAAATACAGACACGAATTTCACGAATTATCACGAAAGGGAATGATAAGGATATAATAATTTACAAGAAGGAGTGGTATAAAATAATTGGGATTTGTATGGAGGTCCAAAGAATTCTGGGAAAAAGGCATAGTGAAGTGGTTTATAAGGATGCATTAGAATACGATCCGATAGCTATCGGATATAAGAGAATTATTTCACCCATACTTACAATGCTGATTTTGTAGTATTTGATAAAATAATATTTGAAGTTAAAGCAATCGAATTACTAACTGATAGCCATACTAAACAAACCCTGAATTATCTCGCAGCATCCAAGCAAAAATTAGGATTATTAGTT
>JBDRPR010000281.1:0-6945 GCA_043826845.1 Bacteroidota bacterium | reverse complement strand
ATTTTTAAAAATTTAATATATATATAGTTTTATCATACAAAAATGTAAACTAAAACTCTATAGAAAAAGTGGTTTGTATTAAATAATGAAATAGCAAAAACGATCAGTAATTAATCTATTTACCTTTTTCAATATTTATTTTGTAATTGTATTTGGGAGCTCCACCAATAGGTGTAGTAAAAAACGGAAGTGCTTCATTATATTGATTTGTGATATATACTACTCCGTTGTTGTTTTTCAGAACATTTGAAGGGGGCTTTATAAACTGAATGTCGAAAGTGGAGTTTTTTTCTTCTTCGACAATATCAAATGTATTTACAATCCAGTTACCATCGCCCGATAGTTGTAATGTCTGGCCGTTTTTAGAGTTGCTTACCAGTCTTATCCTGCCATCGTTGTCCCAATCGAATAAATATATCTGAATTGAAACCGTTTTATCATCAATCAGAGGATAAATGTGCGATTTATGACTTGCCTGATCTGATAATCTGAAGGAATACTCGTAGGTAAATGTGCTACCTCCCTCTACAATAGAATTTTTATTGGGGTCGGAGCTGAAAAAATAACTGTAAAGATTTCCATCGTTGCCTTCTGTTCCTTCGGCTATTACTTTAAACAGATATGCGTCGAATTGTTTTACATATTCGCCCTCAGAAGGATTAAATGGCCCGAAATTATACCAGTTGTTATCGTATTTGCTGTCGTTGCCAAAAGTTTTTGAAGCAATCAGGTTGCCACTTTTGTATTCGCCCTCGGGGTTTACATTTTTAGAATCTTTGTTAGAAAAACATCCAATGCCACCGTAGAAAGAAAATTTTACTTTTGTATCGAAATCACCTTTGGCTTCGTCAATCTCACCTCCTGTATCGGGATCGAAAATCCTTAAATAGAAAGGGGAAGCAGATGATTTGGGAACCATATAGAAAAATATCTGGCAAAAGTCATCGTCGCCCCAGGTTTTTTCTGCTTTGCTACCAAAAGTTATCATGTATGGAATATTTTCTTCGGAAGTAGGTACTGCCTGACTAAATGATTTGTAATTAAATAAGAAAACAATAAGAAGGGCAATTAAATATTTAAGAGAAATGCTCATGTTTTATTTTGTTATTTTAATGTTTTTGTATATACACTGCTTGTCGGTTCCCGAAAACGATATTACTCCAAGCTTAACAATATAATCGCCCTCATTTTCAAAGATATGATTTTCTTTTATCCCCATAGCTTTGGTTCCGTCACTAAAATTCCAGTAAATAGTATTGTTGTCGAAAGCATCTATATCGGCAATAACATTAGTAATTGGTACCTTTTCATTTACTAAAGCCGTGCCAGGGATATCAAAAAACAGTCCGTCTTCTTTTTTTACAACTACTTTCTCTGTTGCAACATTATACAGATTCTCGTTTGTAAACTTATCGAAAACATTCAGTTTAACAATATATTCTCCGTAGTCAGTATAACAATGTTTTATTTTGCTCCCTTTCTTAATGTTTCCATCACCAAGCACCCATTCGTAGTCGAAAAGAGAAGAATCCAGTTCGTCTGATCTATCTTCTGACAACGTAATACACAAGCTTGTGCGTTTCTCTTCGGTGCAATTTGTAAAATCTGGTATTGTGCTGTTATTGTTTTCAGCGCTTTGAATGCTGCTGGAGAATATGCAATTATATGAGTATTTAACTCTTGATGTTAATGTAGGTGTTATTGTAAACAGATATTTTTTCTCTGTATTGGCTTCTATTACACATTTTAAAGGTAAAACTATGCTTGATTTGTAATTTATCAATTCATCAAAACTTACATCTACTGCAAAAGAATGTGTATGAGTATTGGTCGCAAAGAAATCTATGCTGCCGTTTTCATTCTTCACTTCATATACATCGATTTTTTCCTCTTGTGAAAATCCACAAGTAAACAATCCTACTGAAAGCAGAACGACTAAGTATAAGGCTTTTATGTTTTGCCAATGATTCATTACTGGACAACTTTTTTTACAAACCGATATAAATTCAGTGTAAATATACAAAATATTAGATATAATTTTCCCTTGATTACAATAATTTTTTTATGTCTATATTATTGCACCAATAATACAAACATCATCAATCTGCTTAAGATTTCCCATCCAGTTATAAAATTCTTCTTTAATAATCAATCTTTGTTCTTCCATTGTTTTATCCTGAATGTTTAATAGTAATTCTTTAAATGCTTTTGATTTGAATTTCTTGCCTTTCTCTTCGCCAAACTGGTCAATAAAACCATCAGAGAATAAATATAATTTATCTCCATCTTTGTAATCAATTATCTGATTATGAAACACTACATCACTGTTTACATGTATTCCTATTGGCATATTATCTGCAATCAGTTCAAATAGAAATTTATTATCATACTTTAATATTCTAACTTTATTTTCTTCAACAGAGTTGTTTTTTTGCTTAAATTTACTGATAAGATATAGTGGACTATTGGCGCCAGCAAAATCAAGTGTTTTTTTATCCTTATTTATAATGCATATAGCGATATCCATTCCGTCCTGTGCTTCTTTGTCCTTCCCTGTTTGATGCAAAGCTGACATGACCTGTTCTCTAAGTATATTTAATATCTCAGCAGAATTGCTCCATGATTTTTTATTTACAATTTCGTTAAGAAAAGCAACTCCCAACATAGACATAAAGGCACCCGGAACACCATGTCCAGTGCAATCTGCTACACAAACAATTATTTTATTATCCTTTTCTACTGCCCAATAAAAATCGCCTGACACTATATCCCGGGGTATATTAAGTATAAAGTAATCACTGAAAAGTTGATCCATAATGTGATCTGGTGGTAAAACAGCGTTTTGTATTAAACTGGCATAATGAATACTATCTGTGATTTTTTGCTTTTGCTCTGCAATTTGATCTCTTTGCTCAGTTACCTGATCTCTTTGTGTTTCAATTTCGTCGCGCTGAGTTGTTATTTCTTCTTTTTGCTGTAAAATTTCGACATTCTGTAATCTAAGCAGGTTGTTTGCCTTTTTCTTTTGTTTTAAACTTCTGTAAATAACCGCTGCCAGTATCAGGAGTAAAAGCCCGACAAAAGAAAATGCATATTTCTGAATCCTTTCCTTATTAATTGTAGCTTGTTTTTGTGCAATTTCAGATTGTTGAAGTTTTATCCTTTGTTCTTTTTTCTCGGTTTCATATCGTGTTTGTAACTCATTAAATTGCTTGTGTCTTTCTGCTGTATAAACGGAATCGTTCAAATAATAGAATTTTTCAAAATTGATGAGAGAGTTACTATAATCGCCTAATGATTTATAGGTCTTATATATAGACTGATAGTTTTTCATCATTATATCTGCCAAACTATTATTATAAGATATCTCCAGGCTTTTTTGATAATAGTAGAGAGCATTATTATAATCTGATTTCTCAAAATAGATATCCCCAACATTTCTTAATGACTCGGCAAGTCCTTTTTTATTGCCTGATTTTTCTTCAATTTCCTGAGATTTTTTATAATACTCAATTGCTTTATCATAGTTTTTCTCATGTTGATAAATTCGTCCTAAATTATTATAGCAATTTGATATAGCTTTCGACTTATTGATTTCAATACTTATTTCAAGTGCTTCCTCAAAATTCTGTTTTGCTTTATCAAACTCTTCCGAATCCATGTATATCAAACCAATATTGCTTTTAGCATCCACAATTCCTCTTTTATTGTCAATCTCAATATTTATGTCCAGGGCAAGATTAAAGTACTCAAGTGCTTTATCAAAGTTTTTCCATTCATAATATACAATTCCAATAATATTCGATGCATTGGCTACACCATACTGACTTTGAACAGAATCATATTTTGTTCTGGCTTCAAGATATTTTTCAATAGCCATCTCGTATTTCCCCTGATTTTTATATATATCCCCGATATTTATACAGCATCCTGCTGCTCCACTTATATTTTCAATTTTATTTAATATTTCTAGTGACTTGAAATAGCATACAAGAGCTGTGTCTGTTTCTCCCCAATATTTATATAAGACACCGATATTTCCAAGCGCTCCTGCAATACCTTGTTGATTATTTGTAAGCTTATATTTTTCAAGAGATTTGTTATAATGATAAAAAGCACTTTTATAATCTCCAAGGTCGTAATATGCAATACCGGCATAATTGTGAATTAATGCTGAGCCTGAGGTATCATTTAGCTCGTCTTTTGCTTTAATAGATTTTTTATAAAACAGAATTGCTGTATCCTGTTTGCCTGTGAAATAATAAATGTCTCCAAGATTTGAATATGCTACTGACAACTGCTTTTTATCATTTAATTCTTTTGAAAGTTGATAGGCTTGCTGTGCATAAGATTTTGATTCATCAATATCAATTGTTTGATAGCAGAATGCCAGCTCATTTAGAATTCCGGGTCTCTCATTTGGTTTAACAGTTTTCAGTAAGTTTTTTAAACTATCTGCTTTTTCTATTGGAAAGGCCAATAAGCTATTAGTTATAAATATTATAATAAGTATTAGTTTCAATTTATTAACTCCTATGTCCATAGTGTGAGTAAAAATAGGAATTTTTCACTAAAAATGAACATAAATCCTGAATTATTCTTTTAAGGGATTTACATTCTCCCTCCTCCTAACTGGTGTGGGTATGCAACTTTGGTCTCGGCAAATACATCAATCACAAGTCACAGACTTACTATATAGGAGTGACAGGCTGACTTGATCGTTTTTTTTTCGTTAATATCTTTACTCCTATAATGCATACATCATCAATTTGTTCGAGTTTGCCTCTCCAGTTTTCAAAGCTTTCGTCAATCAATAATCTTTGTTCTTCCATTGGTTCATTTTGAATACTTAAAAGTAGTTCTCTGAATGCTTTTGCTTTGAATTTTTTGCCATTTTCTCCACCAAACTGGTCAACATATCCATCGGAGAAGATGTAAAGACTGTCTCCTTTTTGCAATTCAAACGAATGAGTAGTGTAAGGTTCAGGATTATCAAATTTTCCAATAGGTTGTTTGTTTGCTTTGGTTTCAAGTATTTCACCATTTCTAATTATCCACAATGGATTATTGGCTCCTGCATATTGCAGTTTCACATTTCTTTCTTTCTCTGAAGGAAACTCCAGTGAGCAAAGGGCAATATCCATTCCGTCTTTTACCTCTTCTTCGCTTTTCTCAAATTCCTGTATTACTATTTCTCTTGTTTTCTCAAGAATTTTTCCTGGTTCTGTTAAACTGAATTCGCGAACAGAACGGTTCAGACCATTGTTGCATATTACACTTACCATAGCTCCGGGTACTCCATGCCCTGTACAATCAGCTACTGCAAACAGTACTTTGCCATCTTTATGTTCTAACCAGTAAAAGTCTCCTGCTACTATATCTTTGGGTTTGTATAGTATAAATGATTCCTTCAGGTATTCTTTGACAACCTTGCTTGGTGGTAGTATTGCTGACTGAATACGTTTGGCATAGTTTATAGAATCAAGTATCTCGGTGTTTTTTTCTTCCAATTCATCGTAAGCATCAACTACCTGTTTTTTCTGTTCTTCTATTACTCGTTTTTGTTTGCGGGTAAGTCTTAATCGGTTAAATACAAATATTAAAAATATTACTACCAAAACCAAACCGACTGCTATGGCATAGCTAATTACTTTTTGTTTTGCCTGTTGTTCTTTTTCTATGGCAAGCAGTTTTTCGTTATTGGCATCATCTATGGCTTTTTGCTTTTCGTACTCGTATTTTGCTTCTAAGTTTGCTAATTCTTTTGTTTTTTCTTCGTTAAACAGGCCGTTTTTTGTAGCAATAAATATCTCTGCAAACTCTATCGCTTTTTTATATTTGCCCAATTTTGTATAGGCATCCATAAGATAATTAGCAGCATTTTGTTCTAAAAGCATTGCTCCAATTTCTTTTGCAAGCTTATAGCCTTTATTCCCAAACTCAATAGCTTTGTTTAAGTATCCTATTCTCTGTCCTTCTGACATTGCAGCTGAATCAACCAAAGTTACATTAAGACCGGCAATATTGTCATAGACTATGGCCATACCGTTTTTATCCCCAAGTTCTTCTTCAATTTTTAAAGACTTTAAATAATACTCTATTGCTTTGGCATAGTTACCCTGCTCCTTATGAACAAGGCCGATATTATTGTAAGAGGCTGACATTCCTTGTTTATCCCCTAATTCTTCACTAATTTTTAAAGACTTTAGATGATACTCAATAGCCTTGTTATAGCAGTTCTGCATTTGGTAAACACCGCCGATATTGTTGTAAGAGTCTGACATTGCTTTTTTATTGCCTAATTCTTCTTCAATTTTTAAAAACTTTAGATAATACTCTATTGCTTTGTCATAGCTGCCCTGGCAATTGTGAACATTTCCGATATTGTTGTATGATCCTGCCATTCCTTGTTTATCACCAAGTTCTTCGTATATTTTAAGAGATTTAAGGTAATATGATATTGCTTTGTTATAAGAGCCTTGTTCCTGGTGAACAATACCGATATTATTGTAACAGCCAGATACTCCCTTTTTGTCGCCAAGTTTTTCTCTAATTTTAAGAGATTTAAGATAATATGATATTGCTTTATCGTAAGAACCTTGATTATGGTGAACAATGCCGATATAGAGCAGAGATTTAGCCTTGAGAGAGGAAAAAGCATCTGCCAAAGAAGTAAGGGAAGATCCGGATAGGTTTTTGTCGGCAATTGCGATTGCATGAGTATAATACATTATTGCACTGTCTGGACTGTAATTCTCATATAAATAGCCAATTTCTTCATTAAGTAGTTTTATTCGAGTAGTGTCATGTTCTGCTGTTGCAATTACTTGTTTAAGGCTGTCAACACTTCGACTCCGCTCAGTATGACTTTGGGCTTTGACTACACCCCAACCTAAAAGGAGAGAGAGTATAAGTATTATGGCTATTAATAATATTCTCATACTT
>JBDRPR010000280.1:0-5632 GCA_043826845.1 Bacteroidota bacterium | reverse complement strand
TGGATGGTTGGTGGGTCGAAGGATACAAAGAAAATGCAGGATGGGCATTACCAGAGAAAAGAACTTATGAAAATCAGGAATTTCAGGATGAACTTGATGCTGAAACTATATATTCGATGCTTGAAAACGAGATTGTTCCTTTGTTCTATAGAAGAAATAAAGATAATATACCGGTTGACTGGATACAATTTATCAAAAAATCCATAGCCGAAATTGCTCCTGAGTTTACAACAAAACGTATGTTGAACGACTACATTGAGAGGTTTTACAACAAATTACACGAGAGATCAATACAAATGAAGAAAAACGATTACCGTATGGCAATTGAACTTGCAAAATGGAAAAAACAAATTTCTCAACGATGGAAAACATTGGAAATAGTTGAAATAAATATTGCTGACTATGAAAAACATCCAATAAAAATGACAGATATATACTCCGGAGGTCTTGTATTAAAACTTGGGGAATTAAATCCTGAAGAAATCGGAGTGGATTTGCTTGTTGCAAGCAATATTATAGGGGATGAAGTTCAGATATACAGGACATATCCGGTTGAATTGGTAAAAGTAGAAAAAAATCATGCACATTTTTTCCTTGAACGATTACCGGAAAAACCTGGTATTTTCGGATATGCTATTAGAATTTATGCTAAAAATAAAAATCTGTCATACAAACAAGATTTCTGCATGGTTAAATGGTTATAATAAAAAAATATTATATCTTTGTAGAAAGCAATGAATGATAAAATATTAGGTAAGATTATTTAATATTTTCTAAATACCAAACAGTCTAATTTTATATAAATCAATTGTTTATTCGTAAAGGGATGAGCTATATTAAATTTGATAAGTTACAATTAATAAATCTGGAGTATTCTCTAAAAAGAGAACTTATACGTTCCAACAGGGCAGGTTCATATGCAAGCACAACAATTATCAGTTGCAATACCCGAAAATATCACGGATTGCTGGTAAGTCCTATGCCTGATATTGACAATGATCTTCATGTAATGCTGTCAACATTTGATGAGACCGTGATTCAACATGGGGCAGAATTCAATCTTGCAATTCATAAATTTCCGGGAGGCAATTATTCTCCAAAGGGGCATAAATATATCAGGGATTATTTAACAGAGCCTATTCCTGCCATTATTTACAGGGTTGGAGGAGTTGTATTACAAAAAGAAATGCTTTTAATACAGGATGATGCACGAATTCTAATAAAATACACACTATTGGAGGCCAATTCTCCAACAAAAATAAGATTTAAACCATTTCTTGCCTTTCGTAATTTTCATAAACTTACCAGGGCAAATTTATCTGTAAATACAAAATATCAGAGTATTGACAACGGAATAAAAGTAAAAATGTATCAGGGATATAAATCCTTACATATGCAATTTTCAAAATCTGCTGAATATGTTCATGTACCACACTGGTATTATAATATTGAGTACAGCGAAGAGCAAAACAGAGGGTATGAATATCAGGAAGATCTATACGTCCCTGGATATTTTGAATTAGCTTTAAAAAAAGATGAAGTTATTATTTTTTCTGCCGGATTGTCTGAAGTTTCTCACCGATCTCTTAAGCAAAGATTTACTGCAGAAGTTGAAAAACGTATTCCGAGAAATAATTTCAAAAATTGTCTGATAAATTCAGCACAGCAGTTCGTTCTGAAAAGTGGCAAAAAAACTGAAATTATCGCAGGCTTTCCATGGTTCGGGCGCTGGGGACGTGATACATTTATCTCTCTTCCCGGACTAACTCTGGCAATAGGTGATATTAAAACCTGTAAAGCAGTTCTTGACACTATGTCTTCTGAGTTAAAAGGATCATTATTCCCGAATATCGGTCATGGCAGCAATGCGGCACTTAATTCGGTTGATGCACCTTTATGGTATTTCTGGGCAATTCAGCAGTACTATTCAGTTGTAAAAAATGATGAAAGCGTATGGAAAGATTACGGTAAGAAAATGATGAAAATTCTGACCGGTTATCGTGATGGAACTTCATACCATATAAAAATGCATGATAATGGATTAATATATGCAGGGGAAAATGGGAAAGCACTCACATGGATGGATGCAGTTGTGCATGGGAAACCTGTGACACCGCGAATGGGATATGATGTAGAAATTAACGCATTGTGGTACAATGCTGTTTGCTTCACTCTTGAATTAGCCCAAAAAGCCGGAGAGAAAAAATTTGTTTCTGAATGGATGGGCATACCTCCTACAATTATGAGATCGTATAATGAAATATTTTGGTCTTATAATAAAGGGTATCTTGCAGATTATGTTGATCATGATTTTAAAGATTGGTCTGTTCGTCCAAATCAGGTTATAGCAACATCATTACAATATTCTCCTGTAAGTGATGATATAAAAAAGTCAATTCTGGATGTTGTAAAAAGTGAGCTTTTAACGCCAAAAGGACTGAGAACTTTAGCTCCAAAAAATCCAAAATATATTGGATCCTATGCTGGGAATCAAGAATCAAGAGATTCTGCTTACCACCAGGGAACAGTATGGCCATGGCTTTTAGGGCATTATGCTGAAGGATATCTGAAAATTCATAAAAAAAGCGGATTGTCTCATATCGAAAAACTTTATAATGGATTTGAAGCAGACATGACAGTCCATGGAATAGGGTCAATTTCAGAAGTGTATGACGGAGACCCTCCTCATTCACCTGGTGGAACGATCTCTCAGGCATGGAGCGTTGCTGAATTATTGAGAATAGGAAAATTAGTTGAAAAATATAAAAGATTAAAAAAGGAATGAAGGTATTAATGTTTGGATGGGAGTTTCCACCTCACATTACAGGTGGATTGGGGACAGCCTGTTATGGTTTGACAAAAGGTTTGGCGAAACACGGTGTTGAAATAATTTTTGTTGTTCCGAAATCATACGGAGATGAAGATTTGTCGTTTTTAAAATTGAAAAGTGCTGGAGATGTACTGGTTGATCAGGTAAACATTGATTACGATGAATTTTGGAGTAAAATTACCTACCTGGAAATCGGATCCAGTTTAATTCCTTATATGTCTCCAGAAGAATTTAGAAGAGTTTATGAAGAATCAAAATTTGATCATGCAGATATAAAAACATCTGTTTTTTCAAAAAGTTTTGAATTCTCGGGAAAATACGGAAGCAATCTGATACAGGAAGTATCAAGATACGCAATGGTAGCATCGGTAATTGCTACAGACAACGAATTTGATGTAATACATGCGCATGATTGGTTAACATATCCTGCAGGAATTGCAGCAAAACAGGTAACAGGAAAACCTCTGATAATTCACGTGCATGCTACTGAATTTGACCGCAGTGGTGATCATATTAATCAGAATGTTTACGACATCGAACGAAATGGTATGCACAATGCTGACAGGGTCATTACAGTCAGTAACCTTACACGAGATATTGTTATTGAAAAATACGGAGTTGATCCTGCAAAAGTAATTACTGTCCACAATGCTGTCGATCCTGTTGAAATAAAAAAGATCACTGCGATAAAAGGAGTAAATGAAAAAATCGTTACTTTTTTAGGCAGAATAACCTTTCAGAAAGGCCCTGATTATTTTGTTGAGGCAGCCTATAAAGTTTTGCAGAAAGACCCGAATGTTCGGTTTGTTATGGCAGGTAGCGGTGATATGATGAACAGAATGATAAAACGTGTTGCCGAACTCAAAATTGCAACAAAATTTCATTTTGCAGGATTTTTACAGGGTAAAGAAGTAAATGAAATGTTTTCAATGAGTGATGTTTATGTCATGCCCTCAGTATCAGAACCATTTGGTATTAGCCCGCTTGAAGCAATGAGATCAAATGTTCCAGTAATTATTTCAAAACAATCTGGCGTTGCTGAAATTCTGAAACATGCCCTAAAAGTTGACTTTTGGGATATTGACGCTATGGCCGATGCCATATACGGATTACTGAACTATAAAGGATTATCCGTAATGTTTAAAAAATACGGCAGACACGAAGTAGATAAACTGAAGTGGGAAAATGCTGCATTTTTAGTAAATGAAATTTATAAAGAATTAATATAAAAGTCAGGTTATGCGAAGATTATGTTTTTATTTCCAGGTGCATCAACCATTTCGCTTAAAAAGATATCGTTTCTTTGATATTGGAAACGATCATAGCTATTTTGATGATTATTCTAACCGCTCAATCATGCGAAAGGTTGCTGAAAAATGCTATCTGCCGGCAAATAATGTTTTTTTAAATCTAATCAAAGAATATGGTTCAGAAGTAAAAATCTGTTATAGTTTATCTGGTACCGTTATTGATCAATTTGAACGATATGCCCCCGATGTTCTTGAAAGTTTTAAAAAACTTGCGAAAACAGGTCAGGTTGAATTTCTTGCTGAAACTTATTCACACTCTTTATCTGCACTAAAAAACAAAGATGAATTTATTAGTCAGGTGAAAATGCACATGAAAAAAATCAAGGAACATTTTGGTCAGACACCAAAAGTGTTCAGAAATACTGAGTTGATATATTCTGATGAAATTGGTGCTATGGTTGCGGATATGGGGTTTAATGCAATGATTACGGAAGGAGCCAAACACGTACTCGGATGGAAAAGTCCGAATTTTGTTTATTGTAATTCTATCAATCCTAAATTAAACCTATTGCTAAAAAATTTCACGCTTAGTGACGACATAGCATTCAGATTTTCAAACAAAGGATGGGAAGAATGGCCTCTTACAACCGAAAAATTTGTCAACTGGCTTAATTCAATTAATCCAAGCGAAGAAGTTGTAAACCTTTTTATGGATTATGAAACATTCGGAGAACATCAGTGGGTCGAAACCGGAATATTTGAATTTATTAAAGCTCTGCCACGAACTTTGTTTGCAAATTCAAATTATGTTTTTGCAACTCCTTCAGAAGTTGTTTCACAACTTGATCCTGTAGGAGCCCTGAATGTTCCTTATCCAATCTCATGGGCAGATGAAGAAAGAGATCTTACTGCCTGGCTTGGAAATGAACTGCAGGATGAAGCTTTTGACAATCTTTATCAAATCAGGGAAAGAGTAAAAAAATCCAAAGATCCCCAGATCCAAAAAGATTGGCTTTATCTCCAAACCAGTGACCACTTTTATTATATGTGTACAAAATGGTTCTCTGACGGAGATGTACATAAATATTTCAATCCATACAGCACTCCTTATGAGGCTTTTATAAATTTCATGAACATTTTGACTGATTTCTCATTGCGGTTAGATAATCAGCCTGTGGTGAAAAAACCAAGAAAACCAAAAGTTGTTATACTTTAAACATGGTAAATTGTCGTATTTTTGTTGATGGTTTATAGGTTAGGTTGCAAGTTTGGTTGAAAGTCGCCGGTCTGTTGTCAAAAACCTTTTACTATAAACCTTTTACTAAACCTCCCGATAGCCATCGGGAGCTCAACCTTTTAACCTGTAACCTGATTAATCCAATCGGTGCGGAAATTTATCCCATTTGCAGTATAAATAACGTGAGTTCGACCTAAGAGATACGCAATAAATTATGGAATTGCAAATATTATTCTTTTGCCCTCAAGCCGGGCAGGCTTTTCCTTTTTACTTGACAAAAAAGGAAACAAAAAAGTCAAGAACAAATAACGCTTC
>JBDRPR010000279.1:0-16482 GCA_043826845.1 Bacteroidota bacterium | reverse complement strand
ATATAGTAAATCATTCCTTTTCTTTGCCTCAGTCCTAAAGGAAGGAAAAGGAATGAGTATACATGTAGCATATCTATATCAAAAATTTGTCAATCATCCTTCAGGAACTAGGCAAAAATTGGCAATTTGTTGATAGTACTTAGCATATTTATATTCCCACATTATTCTAAAACACAACTTTGATTTTTTAATATTGTCGATACTCTATACCTTTTTTCTATACATATAAAATCCCTGTACATATTTTTATAGTGCAGAGAACCGTAATATTATTCATAACTGAAAATGTTATTTATTTTTTCTGCAAGGGTTTTCTCATCTATATCATTCATACACCTAAAGTGTTTTTTCGGACATTTAGTATAACCGATTTTTGAACATGGACGACATTTTAATCCTTTGATCTCAACAATTTCCGAATTAATTCCGGGTAAATATGGAAACATTCCGAATTCGGGAATAGTATTTCCCCATACAGAAATTATTGTCTTTTTTAAAGCTGCAGCAATATGCATCATGCCGGTATCATTAGAAACGATTAATCCTGCCTGTTTGATTAATGAAGCAGATTGATTAACTGAAAATTTTCCGCAGGAATTGAAAATTGTTGCTGAAGATTGTTTTTTAATATATTCACCGGTTTCATTATCATCTTCCCCCCCTATCAGTACTATAGGCATTTTCAGACCATTACAAATACTCGCGATTTTATCCGCAGGCAATTTTTTTGTAAAATGTTTTGCTCCGATTACAAAACCAAGATAAGCTTTTTGGAATTCAGATGGCAAATCAGAAAGTTTTACAATATCAGAATCAGGAATAAAATAATCCAGGCCTTTTTCATCATTAATTACATCAAAAGCTTTTACTGTATTAAGATATCTGTTTACAATATTTACAGGTGGCAGTTTATGAATTTGTTTAAAACGAACTGCCATGTATTTTTGAAAGTTGATTTTGTTTACAGTAAATGAAATCAACTTTAAAGAATGTTGAACGCGCTTACTCCGTATATTATTATGAAGATCAATAATATAATCAAATTTTTCGAATTTCAGTTCTTTAAGTAATTCAGGAAAATCTTCTGATAAAACATGTACTTTGTGAACATAAGGATTATCATGTAATATTTCTACATATTGTCTTTTTGTAAGAAAATGAATTTCAGAATCAACAACCTGTTCTTTCAGGCACCTGATAACCGGCGTTGTAAGAACGATATCTCCAATAGAACTAAACCTTATAATAAGAAATTTTACCATCAATCAATTTTAAATCGTTTTTCTTCAATATCACTTCTTAAACATAATTCTCTATGCGAAAGTCTGACTATTTCATAGGTCTCGGAGATATCTGTTTCGCGAATAGTATAGTTGATAATCAGCGATTTACTGCCATCATATTCCCATGTCCCGTTAAATAGTGATTCGCTTCCAATATAATTAATTGTTTTAATATAAGTTCTATCTTTATTAAACGTTTCACTCCATCCACTAAAGCCTGATGTTTGAATCTGGTTTGAATTAATGTTCAAAATTGAGACATATTTCCATGTGTTTGTAAGACGGTTTTCTTTTGATCTCAAACTGAAATTTTCACCTTCTTCAAACTTTTTACAGGCTGAAAAAAGTAAAATTAATGCAATTAAGGTAATATTTATATAATTAAAAGAAATGCGCATACAATATGCGAAGATATAACCGAATTAACAGGATATGAAATAAAACCGGAAAAATTTACTAACCTTAGAATGTTAGCAGGTTATTTATCAGTATCAAATTCTTTAAAAAACAACAATAGGGCAAGCCAGTATTCCTGATTACAGTCACTGGTTTTCCAAAGGGCTTTTGCTCCATGTTCGCCTTCACAATTCTGTGGAGAAAAAATTGTTCGGGTTTCAGTAGGAACATATAAAAACATATCTGATATATATTTGGTCTCTTTTTGTGTTGATGCTACAAATGTTGGTTTAAGATATCCTTTAAGTTCATCGCACATACTGATATTCGGTTTGAAATGTTCTCCGGGGCTGAAAGCAACCACACCTTTTATTCTAGGATCATTTTTAGAAATCTTCAGACAAAGACTTGCCGAATATGAACTGCCAAAGATAATTATAGGTTTTCCAGATCTTTTATATGCCCATTCAACAGCAGTTTTTATGTCTTGTTCTGCATCCAGATAATCAGTAGATAAGCCAAGCTTTACTGCTTGTGATGCTGTTTCATTTTGAATAAAATTTGAATTATCTCCTGATCGTAAATCAACTGCAAGGCAATTGTATCCAAGCTTAAGTAATTTAATTGCAATGTCTTTGTATTCACCTTTGCTGGATCGGGCCTGATGAAAAAGCAAAATATAGGGATAGCTTTCATCAATTTCATAAAGGTTTGCAGTTATTGTTAATCCGTCAGGAGCTTCAAAAGTGATGATTTCCTGTGATGTAACAGAATAGATATTAATTATACTGTATAATGCAAGAATTATAAGTGATTTCATAATTTAGTATGTTTTAATTTAAGCTGATTCAGCGAGGACAATAATTTTATCGTTTTTTACTTCGACAACACCCCCGCTTATCTGAAAATACGTTTCTGTACCTTCTTTGGTTACAATTTTAATTTTACCCTCATTTAATGTTGAAATTATAGGAGCATGGCTTTTTAATACAGCAAAAGAACCGGCTGTTCCTGGAAATTGAACAAGGACAGCTTCTCCTTCGTAAATTTTTGTTTCGGGTGTTAATATTTCAATATACATTTTAATTTTTTATTTGGCCTCTTCAATCATTTTTTCTCCTTTGGCAATAGCGTCTTCAATTGTTCCTACAAGGTTAAATGCTGCTTCGGGATATTGGTCAACTTCACCGCTCATGATCATATTAAAACCTTTGATTGTATCTTCAATAGGAACCAAAACGCCTTTTAAACCGGTAAATTGTTCTGCTACAAAGAAAGGCTGAGACAAAAATCTTTGTACCCTTCTTGCCCTGTGAACAACAAGTTTATCTTCTTCTGATAATTCATCCATTCCCAAAATTGCAATTATATCCTGCAATTCTTTATATCGTTGCAGAATTTCTTTTACTTTTTGTGCAGTTCTGTAATGCTCTTCGCCAACAATATCTGGAGTAAGAATACGTGATGTTGAATCAAGCGGATCGACAGCCGGATAAATTCCCAATTCAGAAATTTTTCGGCTTAGTACAGTTGTTGCATCAAGATGGGCAAAAGTTGTTGCAGGAGCAGGGTCTGTCAGGTCATCTGCAGGCACATATACTGCCTGAACTGATGTAATTGAACCATGCTTTGTTGAAGTAATTCTTTCCTGCATAAATCCCATTTCTGTTGCAAGTGTCGGTTGATATCCTACTGCTGATGGCATACGTCCAAGCAAAGCAGATACTTCACTTCCTGCCTGTGTAAAACGGAAAATATTGTCGATAAAAAGAAGAATATCATTTCCTTTTCCTTTTCCATCCCCGTCACGGAAAAATTCTGCAACCGAAAGTCCTGATAATATTACCCTTGCTCTTGCTCCCGGAGGTTCATTCATCTGGCCGAAAACCATTGAAACTTTTGATTCTTTAAGTTTTTCAATATCAACTTTTGAAATATCCCAACCGCCGGCTTCCATATCTTTAAGAAATTCTTCACCATAAATCATAACTCCCGATTCAAGCATTTCTCTTAATAAATCATTTCCTTCTCTGGTTCTTTCGCCAACTCCTGCAAAAACAGATAATCCTGCATAGGCTTTTGCTATGTTGTTGATCAATTCCATAATCAAAACTGTCTTTCCAACACCGGCGCCTCCGAATAATCCGGTTTTTCCTCCTTTTGAATAAGGCTCGATCAGATCAATTACTTTAATTCCTGTATAAAGAATTTCTTTTTCGGTTGAAAGATCTTCATATTTTGGTGGATGTTTGTGAATCTGATAACCACCAGTTTTATCAAGAGGGCCAATACCATCAATGGCTTCTCCCGTTACATTCATTAAACGTCCTTTGATTTTTTCGCCAACAGGCATAATAATCGGATGTTCAAGAGAAATTACCTCCATGCCGCGATAAAGACCATCAGTCGAATCCATAGCAATAGTTCTGACAGTATGTTCCCCAATATGCTGAGCAACTTCAATAATTAATGGTTTGTTTCCTTCTCTTTTAATTTCAAGAGCATCAAGAATATCAGGGAGATCGCTTCCTGATTTTTCGAAACTGACATCAACCACCGGTCCGATAACTTGAATTACTTCGCCAAGATTTTTAGACATTTATATAAAATTTTATTGAAACAAATTATTTGCCAAGTGTACAAATTTAAGACAATTTGTATATCTGTCAATAAAAAAAAAATAGAAATATTTGGATAATTTTATTTTAATAGAATTAGTTGACAGATATACAAGGCATTGAAAACTTACCAAAAAGTTTTTATAATCATATTATTTTCAAAAGCACAAATTGCGCTTTTATTATTTTTACTATCAGGGAAAAGTATTTTCTGATAATTTTTTGCTTCCTCCATATCATCAAAAATTCCTATTGTATATTTGTACCAGGTCACACCGTTGATTTCTGTTTTTCCAAATCTCATGCCACCGGTTTTGTACTTTTTTTCAAGATTCTCTATCTGAGAATCAGTAAGTTTATAATTATAAGCTTCTACCTGAATTGCATAATTGATTTTTAATTCTGCAGTCTTTTGTGATAGTGAAATTCCGGGTTTTTCAGGCAGGGAAATTTCTGGAATATCAATTTTTATCGGGTCAGAATTATGTATATATTTTTTCGAATTCAAATAAATCAATTCTTCACTATTGATTTGTAATGCCGTCATATTATAACGAATAAACGGTTCGGGCAAAGTAAACAGAGTTTTTATTTTAGCAATACCGTAAGAAACCATATAATCATTTTGCTGTGAAAAGCTGATTTTTGTGTATTTATCAATTGAAATATCAGATTGTAAGTAGATTTTCGGATTTACAGCTCCTTTCGGGCTATACCAAGTTATTTTTGTATTGTCCCTGATTTCAAAATGCAGATGAACTCCCTTGCCCCCGATAGTACTAAATGTAGTTCCGGAATTTCCCATTTCTCCTATTTTCTGACCGGCATAAACATAATCGCCTTTTTTAACAAAATATTTTCTCAAATGTCCATAAGCAGTAGAATAATTGTCATTATGCCTGATTTCGACAAACTTACCATAACCTCCATTCATGCCCATAAAAACAACTTCTCCTTCCTGTGAGGCATAAATCGGAGATCCATACTTGCCTGCAATATCAATTCCCTTATGAAATTTTTTCTCTTTTACCCCTTGTTCGTTTTTTATTGATCGCCATCCATACAATGACGCAATTTGCCCTTCAACCGGAATATTAAATGTCATTTCAGCCTGATTATTTTGTGAATACATTTGATCACATAGCAGAAATGACAGAAGAATTATTATCGTTTTGACTGTTGTAGCTTTAAAACGCATCGGGCAAAGATATAATAAATGTTGAGTTTAAAAGAAATTTTGAATAAACAGAAATTTCATGAAATTTTTATGCAAAAAAACGAATATTGAAATCGAGTTAAAATACTTTTTTTCCAGATTTTCGTGGTATTCGGATTATATTATATTTAAAACCCAATGAAAACATAGCCACCGGATTATTGTCGGGGTCTGAAACGGTGGTTTTAGTATCAAGATTCGATAATTTTCTATCTGTGAATCTGTAACCGGAGGAAAGAAATAAATGTGCAGTCCACCTTTTAGCAACATTATAATTTGTTTGAAAACCAAATGAGTGAATTTTTCCGTTTTCCTGATAATTCATCACCTGATTATTTGAGTTTGGATAGCTCGTGATGAAATTTTCAGTCATAAAACTGTATTTAATCCAGAAATCAAATTTTCTTTTCAACTTATTGAATCTAAAAGCATAAGATAATAATATGCCATCAGGTTTTGTCTCGTCTGGGCCAGGCCCCAATTCATCTTTGTTGTATCCTATCGTCGGACCAAAAAAAATATTATGTCGATTATAGCGAATGTCTATTACAGGGACAATATCATATGTA
This sequence comes from Bacteroidota bacterium, assembly GCA_043826845.1. Taxonomy (GTDB): domain Bacteria; phylum Bacteroidota; class Bacteroidia; order Bacteroidales; family CAYTAU01; genus JBDRPR01. Next base: position 10,400 of record JBDRPR010000279.1, on the reverse strand, counting down.
TTAAAAATATCATAACTGGCATGAAAACCTACTCCTAAATCCAGTTCTTTTTCCTTAAACTGAGAAAAAGAGGACAAAAAGTTAAAAAGAAAGCAAACAAGGAAAAGATATTTCACTTTATGCATATTCATATATTGTAATTAAAAACTTACTATTTTTGTGTTATTCAAACGATCAGATTATTATTCGTAAAAATACTATAATTTAGCGACCAACGTTTTGTGTATTGTAATCGGCGATTCAAAAATAATTAAATATGACGAACATTGCAAATTTACCAAATATCGGAAAAAATCTCGCTTCAAAGTTAAAGAATGTTGAAATAAATACTTCTGACGATTTGATTAATTTGGGTAGTGAGAAGGCTTTTCTTAAACTTATTGAAAATGATAGAAATTGTTGTGTAAATATGCTTTATGCCATTGAAGGAGCAATACAAAATATCAGATGGCACAATATATCAAATGACAGAAAAAAGCAGCTAAATGATTTTTATAAATGTATATCTGGTAAATCCGGATGCAGTAAATGAATAAAAAGTTAAGTGTTATAATAATTACTCTCAATGAGCAACGTAATATTGAACGTTGTCTGAAATCCGTCAGTGATTTCGCAGATGAGATTATAGTAGTTGATTCTTATTCAGATGATAAAACAAAAGAAATTTGTAAAAGATTTCCTGTAAAATTTATTCAAAGTGAATGGCAGGGATATTCAAAAACGAAAAATTATGCCAATAGCCATGCAAAATATGATTATATTTTTTCAATTGATGCTGATGAAGAAGTATCCAAGGAGTTAATAGTATCAATTAATGAGCAGAAAGAAAAAGGATTACATGGGGCTTATTTTATGAATAGGCTAAATAATTATTGCGGAAAATGGATAAAACACGGGGGCTGGTATCCAGACAGAAAGCTAAGAATATGGAACAGAAAAGATGCTGAGTGGCAAGGAAATATTCATGAAAAGCAGGTGTTTAACAATAAAACAGAAATGAGCCTGTTACATGGCGATTTGTTTCATTATTCTTTTAAAACAATTGTTGATCATAAGAACCAGATGAGAAAATTTGCTACTCTGCATGCAGAAGAAATGTTTAGGAATGGGAAAAAAGTAAATTCGTTTTTAGTTTTTATTAAAGTAGCATGGAAATTCAAGCGCGATTATTTTTTCAAACTCGGGTTTCTTGATGGCAAATGTGGCTTTATAATATGCAGAATAAATACTTATGGAACTTATTTAAAGTATAAAATACTAAAAGAATTAAATAAAAAATAGATTCTATTTAATGCGTTTAAAAGGAAAAAATTCTTGTCTGAAAGTATCATTCTGATAGCCTTCGATAGTTGCAAGTATTGAATCTTTGTTTATTAGTTTGTAGATAATTCTTTGAGGAAAATCATGAAGTTTATTTTCAAAAATGTAATGCTTTCCTTCAACTTTAGAAATCAGTTTAAATGAAGTCAGCTTTTCATAAACTTCACCTGCAATTACTGGCATATAATAAGTATTCTCTCCTTCTCTTTTGATTGTTATATTCTCTTTAAAAACAGTATCATCAGAAGATAACATAAATCCAAAGCCTGAATATAGCGAATCATTTATTTTTTCCCATTTTTCTGAAGAAATTACGGAATCATAATTGTTTTCCCAATTCCCTGTAAGCCAATCAAAATCAAATTCATTTTGCAGGTTGTCAGAATTATTTTTACAAGAAATGGAGATAAATATGAAAGTACATAAAATTGAAAAAAAATTGAATTTAGAAGTCAATTTATTATAATTAAACATGAGCATAGTGTATTATTGTTTTGATAATTCTCCAATATTTTCATATTCAGCATAACCCAATACTTTTTTTCCATTTGAATCAGTACCGATAAAGTACCATATTCCTTTTTGATGACATAAAGTATCGGAGCGCTTTGTCCAGTTGCTTGGATCTATGTATTCTATACCTTTCTTAATTGTTCCGTCTTCAGCATTTTCCCAACTGAATTCTCCATTATTATTTATAAAATACCATTCAGAAAATTCTTTTTCAGTGAAAATCTTGTTAGTGAAATTGTGAAGTTGCCAGGTATTATCCTTCATTTTTTCATAATCACCAAATTCAATAATTTTTACATCTGACATTGGAGCCATAATTGTAGTTTTCAACTTCCAGATATATTGATTAGTATCTTTTGGATTTTTAGTTGCATAAATTGTATCAGGATCATTGACAACTTCTAAACCAATAGGAATTTCTTTCAATGAGGGGGGAATATTAGTTTCTGTGGAATACTCATAAATAATTTCGTCAGAAACTTTTGTTACTTCTTCATCGCATGATATTATGAGTAAGCAAATCAATATAATAAATGTCAAGTATTTCATCAATTATATTTTAAATTCAGATGTTTATACTTATAAAATTGATTTTAGTTACAAAATTTTGATATTAGTTCACAAGCTCTTTGATTAATTAACTTTTTTGCATGATACCAGTCTTTACATGCTTGATTAAGTTGATTTAAATTATAGTAAGAAATACCACGGTTTAAATAGGCATCTGAATAATCAGGATTAATTTTTATTGCACGATTATATGAGTCAATTGCGGCTGAATCCTTATATAAAACAGACAAGACCAAACCTTTATTGTTATAGGCTTTATAATAATCAGAGTCCAACTCAATTGTTTGAGAAAAGTCTTGAAGCGCTGACTTATGTTGATTCAATTGATAGTAACAATTGCCACGGTTAAAGTATGCATTTATTTCTCTGTCATTGATTTTAAGAGCATCATTAAAATCCTGAATTGCTAAAGGATAATCGGGGATTTTAGAACTATTGTAACCGTAATATCTTGCAATACCTCGGTTAACATAGCCTAATGTTTTTTTAGGATTATCTGAAATCATCTTTGAAAAAAGGACTTCACCATTTTCCCAAACTTTTATTTGATTTCGGGTTTTGATAATAAAAAACAAAGAATAACCAAATAGAAAAACAAGAATAAAATATTTAATTCGGGGAAATTTATTTATTAATTCCGAAATTAAAAAAGCAACAATGTAAAATAATCCAATATACGGGATGTATGTATATCTGTCAGCTGTTAAGGCATTACCAACAGGAATTATTTGTAAAACAATTGATATTGTAAGAAAGAAAAACAGGAAACCGAAAAGCAAGTCGTGACGATATTTTTTAATTTTAATTAATAAAAAAATGATAAGGACAAAAATTACAGGTGAAATATAATAGATTGATGAAAGGGAATCAGGATAAAAATAGAGAATAGACAGATTATAAGGCACTAAAAAACTAGTAAAATAATGCAAAACTGCATAACTAACAAGAAAAAATCTATCAAAGAATGAAAAATCAGGAAGAGAAATGATGGCTTTTGCATCAGCTTGAGAATATATTGCAATAACACCAAAAAGAATGGAAAGTACAATATATGGAAGTTTTTCAAAAAGAACCTTATAGCGGTATTTACGTCTTAAAAAATAGTCAATCAAAAACAAAATTAATGGCAATGTTATTGCTGCCGATTTTGAAAATAATGATAAAACAAAAAGTAGTACTGAAATTAAAAAATAAAGTAGCTTTCTGGATTTAATGAAAATAAGATATGAAAGAACAGATAAAAAGTAAAAAAATGTGTAGAGTACATCTTTCCTTTCAGATATCCAGACAACAGATTCGACATGCATAGGATGAATCAGAAAAGCGATGGAAATAATAATTGAAATATTGTATTTACCGGAAAGAAAATAAAATATATAAAACAATAGAATTGTATTAAACAAATGAAAAAAAAGGTTTGTTTTATGGTATGGGCGAGGATTAAATTTAAAAAAATTGTATTCTATTGCATAGGACAATATGGATAAAGGTTGATAATTACCAACATAATATGAAGAGAAAAACTTCTTAAAATTATTTAAAGATGTGATATCAGGATTTTCAAGTATATATTTATCATCATCCCAATTAACAAAATCATTATCAAGGGAAGGAGAATAGGAAACATACCCAAGCGCAAGAATAGAAAGGATTATAAATATTTTTTTATAGTTTATTTGGTTCTTTCTCATTCAAAATGGATAATTTAAGTTTCTTCGTTTATTTATAACCACAGAGAAACACAGAGAGTTTATACGTAGAGAAGCGCAGAGAATGTTATGTTTTATTAAGCTATTCATTTTGTGATTGTTTTTCGACGTAATATTTATTTATTGCCCTTTTTAATCCATCTCTTAATTTAAGCACATTAAAATTTATCAATAATCCTATTCTGCAATTAGCTAATTTTAAATGTGTTAAAATTTGAGCAAGATGAATTTCATTTAATGAGGTAACGGATTTTGTTTCAACCACTACTTGATCTTCCACAAGTAAATCTGCTCTATAGCCACATTCCAATTTGATATTTTGATAAATTAACGGAATTGGGTATTCACTTTTAACTTGTAATCCATCTTTTTGAAGTTCGTATATTAAACATGCTTTATAGGCAGATTCCAGCAATCCAGGACCTAATTCGGAATGTACTTTTATAGCACAACCAATAATTTTTTCTGTAATTGTATTTATATCCATATTAAAATATTTATCATTCTAAACTACATAGAACCAACAGTTTTATTTACAAAGGTCACTCTGTGGTCTCTGTGTGTTTTTCTCTGTTCCCTCTGTGGTTTTCTTTTATCAGTATATTAATTTCAAATAGCTACCCACTTGTTTATATAAGGAACTTTTTTTCCAATTAAAATTTTACAAGAGAAAAAATTTCAGTTAAATCGGATAACCTTTCCCTACCTTTTAAAAATTCCAGTTCACATATAAAACAGACAGAAAATGATTTAATATCGAAATGTTTAATAAGATTGATTGTAGCAAGAGCAGTACCTCCGGTTGCCAACAGATCATCATGAATAAGAACAACATCATTTTCACAAAGAGCATCTTTATGAATTTCAAGAGTGTCGGTTCCATATTCAAGATCATATGATTGCTTATATGTATCAGCCGGCAATTTACCGGGCTTTCTGACAGGAATAAAGCCGGCATTAAATTTATATGCAAGAATACTTCCTACAATAAATCCCCGTGATTCAATTGAAACAACTTTTGTTACTCCGGAATCTTTATATTTATCATATATTGAATCAACAATATAATTGAAAACTTCAGGCTTTTTAAAAGCTGTGGTCAAGTCTTTAAATATTATTCCTTTTTTTGGAAAATCAGGAACATCCCTTATTTCACTTTTCAGATCAATTATTTGTTTTTGCATAGTGTAATTATTTATATAAATTTGAATTTTGTTACGTCAAAAAGGCCTTTATCACTTAGCTTTAGTTCAGGAATAACCAGTAATGACATAAAAGATAATGTCATAAATGGTGCTTTAAGTTGTGAGCCAAGTTCCTTTGCTTTTTTATTAATTGAAATATATTTTTGAGATACCACTTCAATTTTTTCATTTGTCATTAAACCAGCTATTTCAAGACTAAGTTCAACAATTTCAGTTTCATCGCAGGCAACAATGCCTCCTTTTGTTTCAACGAGTCTGTTTATTGCTTTAACAATCATTTCATCGCTGACTCCTACAGCTATGATATTATGGCTATCGTGTGCGATAGTAGAAGCAATTGCCCCTCTAATAAGTCCGAAATTATGGATGAACCCAACTGATGGCTTAGCGTCATTGTAGCGATTGGCAATAACAATTTTAAGAACATCATTAGTAATATCCGGTTGAAGATAATTATTTATTTTATTTAGTTTGAACATAAAATGTTTGGTAATCAATTCTCCATCAATCACTCCAATAGTTGACGTAAATTTCTCATTGGAAGAAAGTTGAATATCTTTATCAGAAATTTTACTTCTGTTAAAATTATTAATTGAAAGCATTTTCGATTCAGGAAAAAATACCTTTTTACCATTAAAAAGAAGCTTCCCTCTTATATAGGTTTTTGTAACGTTTAATTCTTTCAGGTTATCCACTTCAATAAAATCTGCAGGATCGCCTTCATTTAGAAGTCCGACATTTAAGTTGTAATGTTTAATGGGATTGACAGTTACAGTTTTTAACAGGTTGAAAATATTGAGGTTTTTATTTATGCCTTGTTTAAGAATAATATTTAAATGGCCTTTTTGCAAATCATCAGGATGAGAATCATCAGTACATATCATTACTTCATCAGGAAACTGATCAATGAGTTTATACAGGGCATTAAAATTTTTTGCTGCACTACCTTCGCGTATTTGAATTTTTATTCCTGCTTTAATTTTTTCGAGAGCTTCATCATAACTAAAACATTCATGATCTGTAGTGATTCCTGCATTTGAGTATTTATAAAGATCTTTACCTGATAACCCCGGAGCATGGCCGTCAACCGGTTTTTTATAGTGATGCGCAGCATTAATTTTTTCATATATTTCTTTATCATTATTAAGAACAGCAGGATAATTCATCACCTCTGCAAGAAATGAGATATCGTCATTTTTAAGAAGACTTTTTATTACTTCGGCATTTAATTCAAAACCGGAAGTCTCATATTCAGTTGCGGGCACACAACTTGGAACGCCGTAGTAGAATTTGAATGGCACATTTTTACCATTTTCAATCATAAAATCTATGCCATAAACTCCTAGTACATTGGCAATTTCATGGGGATCACATATGGCAGCAACTGATCCAAATCTGATAACACATCTTGCATATTCAGCAGGTGAAAGCATTGTACTTTCAATATGGATGTGAGAATTTACAAAGCCAGGCATGAGGTAGTATTTATTTTTTTTCTCTGATGAAATTTTTGTTAGTCGTGAAATTCTACCTGATTTTATCTCAAAACTCCCATAATAAATTTCTTTTCTGGTTACATCTACTATATTTCCTGATATTTGCATGAATTAATTAATTTTTATGTTCCACGTGGAACGTTATCTTCCTAAATATACCAATAACACATTTATATCAGATGGAGAAACTCCACTAATTCTTGACGCTTGTCCAATCGTCCCGGGTTTTATTTTATTTAATTTTTGCCTGGCTTCTGTTGAAATAGATAAAAATTTGTCGTATTCAATATCGTCGTTTAGTTTTATTGATTCAAGTCGTTTGATTTTATTAGCTATAATTTTCTCTCTTTCAATATATCCAGAGTATTTAAGTTCTATTTCAATTGCCTCAACTGTTTCATTTTGTTTAGATAATGGGATATTGTTTATTTCCATATCCAGTTCAGGTAACACATTACGAATGTCAGATATTTTAACCTGAGGTCTTAAAATTAATTCTTTCAGTTTTATTGATTGCTTGATTTTCGAAGTATTTAATATCTCAAGCTTTGAATTAATAATATTTGGCGTCACACTATAATTTGTAATAAATTGCAGCAAATTAGTTAATGTGTTTTGTTTTTCAAGAAGTAATTTATAGCGATGATTATTTGCAAGGCCAATTTTATATGACCTTTCAGTTAACCGTACATCTGCATTATCCTGTCTGAGTAATATCCTGTACTCAGCTCTGGAGGTAAACATGCGATAGGGCTCATCAACACCTTTCGTTATTAAATCATCAATTAATACTCCAATATAAGCCTCATCTCTGCCAAGAATAAATTCCTGTTGACCGGTTATTTTTAAATGAGCATTTATTGCCGCCATCAGACCTTGTGCGCCGGCTTCTTCGTATCCGGTAGTGCCATTTATCTGGCCGGCAAAATACAAATTTGAGATTAACTTTGTTTCTAAAGTGTTTTTTAATTGAGTAGGATCGAAAAAATCGTATTCAATTGCATATCCAGGTCGAAAAATCCTAGCGTTTTCCATTCCTGGTAACAGATTCAGCGCTTTGTACTGAACTTCAAGAGGAAGCGAAGAAGAGAATCCATTCAGATAGTATTCAATTGTGTTTTCACCTTCAGGTTCTAAAAATAACTGATGCATTTCTTTTTCACTGAAAGTAATAAGTTTTGTTTCTATGCTGGGACAATATCTTGGTCCAATACTTTTAATTGTACCATTATAAAGTGGAGAATCATCAAGTCCTTCCAGCAATTTATCATGAACTTTTTTATTGGTATATAAAGTAAAACAGCTTCTTTGCCGAAGCATTTTATAATCCTGATCAAGAAATGAAAAACGTGTAATATCTTCGTCACCTTTTTGTTCATTAAGTTTTGAAAAATCAATAGTCCTTCCATCTATTCTTACCGGTGTTCCGGTTTTCATCCTGTCTGCAGTAAATCCGATTTTTACTAATTGTTCTGTTATTCCATAAGAGGCAGGTTCCGATATTCTTCCTCCATTAATACTTATTTTACCTATATGCATCAGGCCGTTCAGAAAAGTCCCATTTGTAAGGATAACTGCTTTTGAGTTAAAAATAACGCCCATTTCTGTTTTTACACCAACTACACGATTTTTATCAAACACAAGTTCATTGACGGTGTCCTGCCAAAAGCTTATTTTTGGTATAAATTCAAGAATATTTCTCCATTCTTCAGAAAACCTCATCCTGTCGCATTGTGCCCTTGGTGACCACATAGCTGGGCCTTTGGATCTGTTAAGCATCCTGAATTGAATCATTGATTTGTCCGTAACAATACCGGCATAACCTCCCATTGCATCAATTTCTCTGACGATCTGCCCTTTTGCAATTCCACCCATTGCAGGATTACAAGACATCTGCGCCATTTTATTCATGTCCATTGTGATCAGTAATGTCTCAGATCCCATATTGGCTGCTGCAGCCGCAGCTTCGCATCCTGCATGCCCTGCACCAACAACAATGATATCATAATTAAAACGCATTATTGATAAAAATTTTATCCTTTTTCGAAATGTAAAAATAAGAGGTATTTTTTAAATACAATAGATCATTCAATGATTAAACATTAAAAAATAAATATCAGGTATTTATGATTTTATTAAAAAGTAATTTATTTTTGTCAGTTGCATATTGTGGGAATATCTATATATGCCACTTTTAATATAAAAAATGAAGCTTTTAAATAAATTTTAATTGCTATAAATCATTATACAATGAAAGAATTCTATGTGAACAATGAAACCTGTTCAAGATGCGGAATTTGTGCAGATGTCTGCCCTGCTATGGTTTTGGAAAAGGATAGCTCAGGGATGGTCAGATTTAAACCTGATTACATACATCTTTGTCTGGGATGTGGTCAATGCATGGCCGTATGTAATACAAAATCGGTTTTTGCAAAAGGAATGCTGTATGAAAAAGATTTTTTTGAATTTACAGATACTGATCCTTTCTTTTCATTGCTGGAACAACGACGTTCTGTACGCAGATTTAAACCTAAACCAGTCAGCAATGAAGAACTGGAGAAAATTTTGTATGCTGTTTCTCAGGCTCCTCACGGTGATTCCCACCACCATGTTGAGGTTACTGTAATTAATGACAGGAACAAAATTATAGAAGCACTTCCTTTAATGTCACAGTTTTTTAACAAACTCGGGAAATGGTTGCATAATCCAATTATGAGAAGTATAATAAAATTTAAAAAGGGAAAGGACACATTAAATACTTTAACAAATCATTTACTTCCCCGTATTGAAAAAGGCATATATCAGGATTATTCATTTGAATATGATGGTATAACACGTGGGGCTCATACTTTGCTGATATTCCATGCACATAAAGATTCTGAAGAGCATAATGAAGACTCATATATTTTTGTTACTTATGCCACTCTGGCGGCACAGGCACTAGGACTGGGATCAACAATTATCGGTCTTGTTCCTGCAGCAATTAATAAAAGCAAAGAATTGAAAAAGATTTTTAATATCCCAGCAGATCATGATGCTGTTGTTTCTTTGATTGCAGGTTATCCTAAATATAAATATAAGAAAGGGATTAAAAGGGAATTAAAAAAAGTTAATTGGGAAAATTAAAAGCGAAGCACATATTCAGTGTTTTATGAAAAATACAGACACGAATTTCACGAATTATCACGAAATGGAATGATATGGATATAATAATTTACAAGGATGAGTCGTATAAAATAATTGGGATTTGTATGGAGGTCCATAGAATTCTGGGAAAAGGGCATAGTGAAGTGGTTTATAGGATGCATTAGAATACGATCCGATAGCTATCGGATATAAGAGAATTATTTTACCCCATACTTACAATGCTGATTTTGTAGTATTTGATAAAATAATATTTAAAGTTAAAGCAATCGAATTACTAACCGATAGCCATACTAAACAAACCCTGAATTATCTCGCAGCATCCAAGCAAAAATTAGGATTATTAGTTAATTTTGGTCAAGACAGTTTAGAGTATAAAAAAATCATACTATGATAATTCGTATCTTAAATGATAATTCGTGTAAATTCGTGCAATTCGTGTC
>JBDRPR010000278.1:0-3086 GCA_043826845.1 Bacteroidota bacterium | reverse complement strand
AATGCTATTTCTTAATTAGTTTAACTGTTTTTGTCACCTCATTTGACTGAATTGTGATAAAATAGATACCTGCTGGCAAATTAGCATCTACAGCTATTTTATTAGTCTTATCAATATGCTGGTTATAAATAATCTGGCCCTGAACAGTGCTAATTGAAAGTTTTACATCTTTGAAATCCTTTTTGAAATCAATAAAAAATAAACCATCCGAAGGATGTGGATAAAGAAATACCTCATCCGGTATACTATTTTCAAGTATTTGAGAAGAAGTGTCGGTTCAGGAAAAATACACATTGGTTAATCCCATCCCGATTCGCTCATCCTTCCATACTGCATAAACATTCTCATCGGAAGTCATAAACATCCTTAAATCAGAATAACTGTTGTTCAAAGTGTCACACAAAGCAACCGGTGCTGCAAAGTTAATTCCACCGTCAAAAGACTCGAACAACCATATTGCCCAACCGTATGGGACAACATTGCTACATATTGCAACACTTATTTTGTCGTTTGTCGATGCAGTAATATCATGAAATTTACAAATATCATCATGGCCTGCCAGTAATACTTCCGGAGCAAATGTACTTCCCCCGTCGTCTGAAACAGAAAGATATACCCTGTTACTTGGCCAGTCATCATTACCCAATCTTTGATCAGTAAACGTAATATAAACTTTGTTTGCGCTGCCGACTGCAATACTTGGCATATATTGTACTGAATCGGCATATATCGAACTAATATCATTTACTATCACATTACTGCTGAAGCTAACACCATTGTTGGTGGATTTTGCAAAACAAATATCACCATGACTATTGGTTCGTCTCCCGTCAACCCAGGCAAGATAAATATTTCCGGAAGCATCAACAGTCATTGCTGATATAAAATCAGAGACCTCCGACACACAGGGTACATCATTAACCTGCACGGGAGTTTCAAAACTTGCTCCGCCGTTTACCGAGCGTGAAAAATAATAATCCGCATAAGGATAACCGGCAAGATCAGCATAAAAAACATAAATATTGTTATTAAAAAGACCAACACTGGGTAAAAAAAATGAGTTGGTATTTGTAATTATTTGTGGCGTTTGAAATGAGCTTCCCCCATCAACAGATTTTGCCATCCATATATTCCAGTATTGATCGTTATTGCTCAAAGCAGTCCATGCTACATATATTACACCCCATTCATCAACTGCTACTGAAGGGGCAACATGACCGATAGAATCCGGGCCGTTATATACTTGAATATCCGTTGAAAAACTCTGTCCGCCATCAATAGATTTTGAGAAAAATATGTTTGGAATGTGATTATTACGTTTATCAGTCCATACCACATAAACAGTGTCGTCTATTACGGTTATTGATTTGTACCCGTCCGGGCTTGCATCCGCACTATCCAAATCATTTACCTGGATATTTGGAAATACAACCTGTGCCTGAATGCTGCCATACGAAAATAAATATGCAATAACACTTATAACAATAAATGTTGCTGTTTTCCCGGATAATTCAAATTGCTTTTTCATCGTTCTTGGTTTTTAGTTAAATTATTAATATCTGGCAACCTGCGCTCAATCCCAACCGGCTTTTTCTCCACTTTTATAATTAAAAGTTACTCATTCCCAAATATACCGTAAACATTAATAACAAACACACAAAACCTTTCATAATTCATAAACATACGCGAAGAAAACCCCCGGCCAGCAATCCCAGCAATCACCGAATGTCCAATACCCTGCAGCTATCCAGAACCACCTCATAACCCCCCATCCCCCTCGTTTTTAACGAGGGGTTAATGGCCCTGAGTTTTTAACTCAATTTAGCTCCCCCAAAAACATTTCCCATTCGCGCCCATTCATGCATCATTTGCGTCCATTTGTGGAAACCCGGCATGAGCGCAGCGAATGTCCAATACCCGGCAGCTATCCACCTCATAACTCATAATCTTCCCAGTCTTTCCAACTTTCCAACTTTCCAACTTGACAAACTTTCCAGCTAAACAGGCAAACCAGCCTCACTTCACATCCTTCTCCATCAAACTCTCCCTTTTTATTACCAGGCGTATTATTGTTTTATTAATTTTCTTATTACAGTCTGTTTACCTGTTATTACTTTAATAATGTATACTCCTTCTGGCTCTTGGCTTAAATCTATTTCCTTTTCATTGCCCACATATATTTGTTTTCCTTGTAAGTCTATTACTTCTGTTTTTTCAATTCCTTCTGTTTCTATAATTACTATTCCACTTGTAGGATTGGGGTAAATCCATACCTCTGAATTAATTGTATTCTCAGTAATACCAATAGTTGGATTACCATAAACCCTTACATGACCGGCATCTGTGCCGTTTCCGTCATTCCAAGCAGCCCCAATTGCCAATACCGAGCCGTCGGAACTTAAACTTACTGAATAGCCGGACCTGTCGTCTGCGGCTTCTCCGTCAATATCTCCACCTATTTGTGTCCATGTTCCGCTTTGGTTTTCATAAACACGGACATGACCGGCTTCTGGGCCGTTTCCTTAATTACAAGTAGCCCCAATAGCCACTACCGAGCCGTCGGAACTTAAACTTACTGTGCGGCCGGAAATGTCATATGCGGCTTCTCCGTCAATATCTCCACCTGTTTGTGTCCATATTCCGCTTTGGTTTTCATAAACACGGACATGACCGGCTTCTGTGCCGTTTCCGTCATTAGAAATAGCCCCAATTGCCACCACCGAGCCGTCGGAACTTAAACTTACTGACCAGCCGGAACAGTCGCCTGCGGCTTCTCCGTCAATATCTCCACCTAATTGTGTCCATTGAGCATGGGTGAGGTTAATAATAAGTAAAGAGATAAATAACAGGTTTAGTTTTTTCATCATAATAAAATTGATTTTAAATGGATGATGGAACCCACATAATTGATTTTATTATTGTTGTGTTTGTGTTTTCTAAACATGTGGGTTTCATAACACTATATTTTGTTTTTTATATGTTCGGTAACGGTTTATGGTATTGTGTCGTGCGGAATTACACCGGCTTTTTTTACGAGCCACAAATACCCGAAAACATTAATGTAAAAATATGAAAATAATTGATTT
>JBDRPR010000277.1:0-30705 GCA_043826845.1 Bacteroidota bacterium | reverse complement strand
AAAGCTACTAAGCAAATAGTCAGTGTATAAATCTAATAATCCTTGCATATAGCAAAGCTATATTGCTGTCAAAGAACGTTTATATATAATTTTATTTTTTAATCAACAGTCATTTGTTAATTTTGCGTAACATCAGTTAATAAGTGATGTTACGCAAAAGCAATATAAAGGAGATTCCTCACTTTGTTCGGAATGACATTGCGTGTCTTTTATCAGGAGGGAGAGGGTGGGCGTCCAAATAAATAATTTATATTAAGAACAATTATCAGAGACGCCCACCCTCTCCCTCATACATGCATCACAGACTATGTCATTCCGAATGGAACGTAGTGAAATGAGGAATCTTAAAAAATGTGGAAATGTTATTTTGCGTAACATCAGTTAATAACTTTATCGGATCAATTAAAAGGCTCTTTTTCTAATTAGTGCCTAAACGAAAATAAATAAAGTAAATCATTCCTTTTCTTTGCCTCAGTCCTAAAGGAAGGAAAAGGAATGAGTATACATGTAGCATATTTATATTCCCACATTATTCTAAAACATAACCTTATATATTTAACAATAATTTAATTTATTATTGATCTATTGTTTTTAAAAATACTATTTTTTCATCTGTTATTCAGATATTTTAATCTGAAATCAAAGTTTTTATTTTTCATATTTATGGATTTTATTATTAGATAGAATCATGAATAAAAATTAAAACTTAAACAGATGAAAACAATTATCGTAATTATCACAGGAATTTTATTGGCACTATATACTTTTGCTGATAATGAAAAAGCCGTTAAATCGTCAGTCAAAAACGTAACGGTATTTTTAAACAGCGCTCAGGTTTATCGAACCGGGACATTTTCAATTGACAAAGGTGTTACGGATATCATTTTTGAAGGAGTTTCTCCATATCTGAACACAAACAGCATTCAGGTAAACGGAAAAGGAGATTTTATAATTCTGGATGTCCAATACCGTGTAAAACAACCAACTCCTCCTCCTCCGCAAAACATTCCGCTACCACCACAGATTGTAAAAGACATTGAACTGCTCAGTGATTCGATTGCCCTTATAAATTTTGATCTGGAAAATCTGATCAATAAAAAAGAAGTTCTGGATGTTGAAAAGAAAGTTTTGCTATCTAACAAATATATGCAGGGAAATGTGGATACTATCCCCGAACTTGCGCCTGCAATGGACTATTTAAGAAAACAATTAAACAATATCAACGACCAATTAATTGTAATAAAAAGGAATGAATATAGTCTGAACAAAAAATTAAATGGGATGCAAACCCGCCTAAATGCATTACAGTCATATAATTCTCACATCAACCCCCCTGTTTACGAAAGTCCAAAACAACAGATTGTTGTTACTGTATCATCAAAAATTCCGGTTTCCGGCACAATGACTGTTAATTATATGGTTAGCAATGCCGGCTGGAGTCCGACTTATGATATAAGAGCCAGCGGTGTTGGTCAGCCTATTCAACTGGTGCACAAAGCAAATGTATATCAATCTTCAGGTGAAGACTGGGAAAATGCAAAACTTAAATTGTCAACAATTACTCCAAATCAGGGTTATGCAAAACCATATTTACCGGTTATGTATTTGAGCTACTACAACCCTTATCAGTACAACACAATAAATTGCAGCAAGGCTAAAAGAGAATCTGCGGGAGGCGTTCCTATGAGTCAGAGTGCCAGAGCAGATGATGAATACGGTACCCCATCATTAACTTCTGCTGATTTTGCCCAGGTTAACTATACCATGACAAACGTTGAATATGACATAGATCTTCCTTACACTATTCCTTCCGATGGCAAAACACATATTGTTGCTGTTCAGGATCATAAGCTGGAAGCAGAATATTATCATTATCTTGTTCCCCGTTTGGACAAGCAGGCATTTCTGATAGCAAAAATTACCGATTTGGGAAAACTTGATCTGTTACCAGGTAATGCAAACATATATTTTGAAGGCACATATGTTGGAGAAACCAATCTCAATACAGGAATTATGTCTGACACTTTAGATCTGGCTCTTGGAAAAGACAGAGGAATAATAGTGGAACGAAAAAAGTCCAAAGATGAAAATAAAAACGAACTTATCGGCAATAATGTGATAAAATCAATTACTTATGAAATAAAAGTGAAGAATAATAAAACAGTTGCTACAAATGTAATTATTGAAGATCAGATACCCCTTTCACAAACCGAGGAGATAAAAGTAAAACCTATAGATTATGGTAAAGCAGATTTCGCAGAAACGACAGGAATGCTAAAATGGAAATTTAAAATGGCTCCAAATCAAACACAAACATTAAATTTTAGTTTTGATGTAGTGTATAATAAAGACAAACAACTTGCAAATCTGTATTAATCTGGGGTGTTATATAAATAAAAAAACCGCTCTCTAAAGTGAGCGGTTTTTTTATTTATTAATTAATTTGTTATTTAATCAAAGTTAATTTTTGTGTTGCAATTTGAGAATCGTTGATAACTTTAACAATATAGTTTCCATTATCAAATTCAGATAAATCGATACTGTTTGAAACATTATTGAATTCCTGAACAAGTTCACCTATCATATTATAGATTTGAATTTTTGCATTTTCAACTCCTCTGAAATATAACATTCCAGTTGTTGGGTTTGGATACATATTTAATTTTTCAGAAGTTGCAACTGTTTCAGTATTAACTGTACCTCTCCATGCAAGATTTAAGCGAATGAAAGGAACTTTGCAATAGTTTGATATACCACCAAAATCTGGATCAGCAGCCATTTTCCATAAAGTTTCAAAAACATCACGATATAAAGATCTGTCTTCAGCAATTGAAATTGTAGCACCT
This sequence comes from Bacteroidota bacterium, assembly GCA_043826845.1. Lineage (GTDB taxonomy): Bacteria > Bacteroidota > Bacteroidia > Bacteroidales > CAYTAU01 > JBDRPR01. Next base: position 27,859 of record JBDRPR010000277.1, on the reverse strand, counting down.
GCATAATCTTCGAAAACGAGAGCGGCAAGGTAATCACCGGCAATTAATAATTCCGACCAACCGTCTTTATTAAACGGCAAGGTGATCCATGTGCCTGTATCTGAAGCCTCTACGGTATAAAGGTCTGTTTCTAATATTAAATCATAAGCACCTGCACCATCATTTAAATAAAGTTTTCCTCCTACAACAGTTCCAATTTCAGAACCGGGATGTAAGAAAAATGATATAGATCCTGCTTCAATCGGATCAACATTATTCAGATAATAAGTAACCCCAAATTCATCACCATTTGATCCTCCGGATGACCATCTCTGGGGACTTGTTGCCCAACGAGTGGTAATATCGCCATTATCACGTGCAAAAACAGTGTCGGTAGATTCATAATTATAGATTCTTGTATTTGAAGCCAGATGTTCATCAACTGAATCAGAAGAAACTGTATAAATAAGATCATATAAACCTATATCCAGAGTGTCCCATATAAATGGATTTGCCAGATCAATTCCAAAAGAATCAGGAACATTGTCAATTGCGGATTCTAATATAATTGTATCATATTGTGCGTTATAAACAGAAGTATTCCATGCATTTTTAAAATCAACATCAAAAACGACATTATGAGCATCATTATTACCAAAGTTTAATACTTCAACACCAAAGAATACTCTGAAAGGCTGATCATAAGGAAGCTTTGACATAAAACCGCCATTTGTGTACATAAAACCAGGCCAAATATCCCATATTCTTAAATCATTATCACTGGCTTCTGCAAAAATCAGGTCATCAACCTGCCAGTTATAATCCCAATCACCGGTCATTCTAAATCTAACCCAAACCTGAGCTTGACCTGCTGCTATAGAAGTAATATTTACAACTGTAGTTGTAGGGTTTGGTGTCTGGTCTTTAGTAAAATATTCTGAATGAAACTCAAAACTTGTCCAGTTAACATCGTCATTACTTACATCAAGATAAACCAAATTTGGTCCCGGACTGTCCCATTTTCTGAAAAATTCCTCAAAAGAAACCATAACTGAGGTGTGAGCAGAAAAATCCCATGATGGTGACTTTAAAATCGCTTCATAATAACCACCTGGTCCGGCATCAGAATCATACATCATCCAACCGTTTGCTTTTGTGGTAGATTCAAGTTCTTCATCAGCACCTGGAGTAAATCCGGCAGGGCCTGTATCAGTCCAAACCCATTGAAATGAAATAGTATTTGAAGTAGTCCAACCTGCGGGCATCGCGCCGGCAAAATGTTCTTCGTAAATAATATCACCAAGTGCTTTAACGTCATTGGTGTTTTGTCCAGGATATCTGGTTACATCTTCAGATATTCTCTTTGGTGCAACATATTTTGCAGTAACCTGCGATACCTTTTGACTGAAAATAGTCGTTGCAAAGGCAATTAAAATTAAAAAAGTAAAGATTCTTTTCATGATTAAATGGTTTTAAAATTATTATGCAAAGTTACAAAATAAATATAGATAATCAAAAATATTAAAAAACTTTAAAAAAAAAGATAGCTTAATTTAATATGTCAAGCAATGAAAAAAAACATAATGTAAAAACTAAAGTTTTTTTGAAAAAAAGGAGATTATACTTAAACAATCAGGAATATTAAAATTGCACTGAAATGTATACAAAAAATATAATACAGCATTATAGCAGTTTATTATTACAAACTATTTTCGATCAAATATTAAAAAACCATCCTAAAACAGGCAGCTTTTATCTATATTTGAATTAACTATTTAATCAAAGTTAACTTTTTTGTTGTAATGCAAGAATCAGAAATCACTTTTACAATATAATTCCCATTATCAAATTCTGATAAATCAATACTGGTTGAAACATTATTGAATTCCTCAATTAATTCACCTGTCATATTACAGATTTGAACTTTCGCATTTTCAACTCCTCCGAAATGTAACATTCCGGTTGTCGGATTTGGATACATATTAAATTTGTCTGAATTTGCAACAGTTTCAGTATTGACCGTACCTCTCCATGCAAGATTTAAACGAATGAAAGGAACTTTGCAATAATTTGAAATTGCACCAATGGGACCTCCACCAGACGCAAACGACCATAATGTTTCATTAACATCACGATACAAAGATCTATCTTCAGCAATTAAAATTGTAGTGCCTGCATAATCTTCGAAAACGAGATTAACAAGGTAATAACCCGCAATCAACATTTCAGAAAATCCATCCTTATTAAAAGGAAGTGTAACCCACTTTCCAGTATCTGTTGACAGAATTTCATATAAATTTGTTTCAAGTACCAAATCCCAACCACCTAAACCATCACTCAAATATAATCTTCCACCAATAATAGCTCCCCATTCAGAATCAGGATGTAAGAAAAATGATATTGATCCTGCTTCAACCGGATTGACATTTTCCAGAGAAAAAGTAACACCGAATTCATCACCGTTTGTTCCACCTGAGGACCAACTCTGCGGACTTGTTCCCCAACGAGTGGTAGTGTCTCCATTATCACGGGCAAAAACAGTATCTGTAGATTCAAAGATATATGTTCTGGTAGCTGAAGCAGGGTCTTCGTCAATTGAATCAGAGGAAACAGTGTAAACAAGGTCGTAAAAACCCATATTCAAAGTATTCCAAATAAATGGGTTAGCAAGATCAATTCCAAAAGAATCAGGAACATTATCAATTGCGGATTCTAATATAATTGTATCATATTGTGCGTTATAAACAGATGTGTTCCATGAATCTTTAAAATCAACGTCAAAAACAACATTATGAGCATCATTATTACCAAAGTTTAACACTTCAACGCCAAAGAAAGCTCTGTGAGGCTGATCAAAAGGAAGTTTTGACATGAAACCTCCGTTAGTGTACATAAAACATGGCCATATATCCCATATTCTTAAATCATTATCACTGGCTTCTGCAAAAATCAGGTCATCAATCTGCCAGTTGTAATCCCAATCACCGGTCATTCTGAATCTAACCCAAACCTGAGATTGACCTGCTGCTATAGAAGTAATATTTACAACTGTAGTTGTAGGATTTGGTGTCTGGTCTTTAGTAAAATATTCAGAATGAAACTCAAAACTTGTCCAGTTGATACTGTCATTACTTACTTCAAGATAAACCAAATTAGGTCCGGGACTATCCCATTTTCTGAAAAATTCCTCGAAAGAAACCATAACTGAGCTGTGAGCAGAAAAATCCCATGATGGAGAAGTCAGTTTAGCATCATAAGAACCACCTGGTCCGGCATCAGAATCATACATCATCCAACCGTTTACTTTGGTAGTAGATTCAATTTCTTCGTCTGCTCCGGGTGTAACTCCGGCAGGGCCTGTATCTGTCCATACCCATTGAAATGCAATAGTGTTCGAAGAAGACCAGCCTGCGGGCATTACACCGGCAAAATGTTCTTCGTAAATAATATCTCCAAGCGCTCTGATGTCTTTGGTGTTTTGCCTATGATATCTGGTTACATCTTCAGATTCTCTTTTTGCAACAACATATTTTGCAGGGATCTGCGATACCCTTTGACTGAAAATAGTCGTAGCAAAGGCAATTAAAATTAAAAAAGTAAGGATTCTTCTCATAATAATTTAATTTTTGAGTTATTTCCCCCAAAGTTATAAAAATTTAATGTAATTGCACACAATGTTGTTATACAATAATAAAAGCATTTTTTAATTTTTTTTTATGAAAGAACTATTATATTTTTGACAGTTATCTTATAAAATTGATTTGACAATTTCCGAAGCATATATAAAGCTTGATAAAAAGTCTTTCGAAGCATTGTTTCGTGAATACTTTGTACCATTATGCAGTTATGCCCGAAAATTTATTTATGATATGGATTCTTCAAAAGAAATTGTGCAGGATGTCTATATTAACCTATGGGAAAAAAGAGACACAATTGAAATGGACAAATCAGTAAAATCATATTTATATACATCAGTTCATAACAGATGTTTGAATCATATCCGTGATAATAAAAAGTTTGACAAGGGGAATATTCGTATTGAGCACACACATTATGACAGAGAATGGGTAGATAATGATAAACTTGTAGAAGCAGAAAATGAAAATAAAATAATGAATTCAATAAATTCCCTGCCACAGAAATGTCGGGAAATATTTATTTTAAGCAGATTTGAACAGTTAAAATACAATGAAATTGCTGAAAAAACAGGGATTTCTGTTAAAACAGTAGAAGCACAAATGTCAAAGGCATTAAAGCTGTTACGCGAAAATTTATCTGAATTCCTGGTAATATTTTTAATTTTTATTATTCAATTTCTAATAAATTTTTAATGATGCGTAAGGGTAATCAATATTTGTTGTGTATTCATAATGTTAAATTATGGATAAAGAAAAATTAAATATAGAATTCGACGACTTAATTGTTAAGTTTTTATCAGGAAATATAAATTCTGATGAATTAACTATATTAAATGAATGGAGAAGTTCCGAATCTGCAAATGAGAACTATTTTAATGAACAAAAAAAGATATGGGATAGTGCAGAGAAAGTTCATTATATAAATGACATTAATCTTGATACAGAATGGATTAATTTATCATCAAAGCTTGATTTTTCAGACAAAACTGTTCTGTTGCCCGGACGAAAAATTAAGTTCTATTATAGCATAGCTGCAGCAATAATGATTATCATGCTATCAGTTATTGGTTATAAATATTTTTCCAACAGACCTTCTGAAAAAACAATTATTTCTCAGGAAAATCCCATTGACATCAATCTTCCTGATGGATCTTCCATAACACTCAATGCTATGGCCGAAATCGGATACCCTGATGAATTCAAAGGAAAAACAAGAAATATACATTTGAAAAAAGGAGAAGCTTTTTTCAATGTTACTAAAGATTCAATTAAACCATTTATTGTCGAAACCGAATTTTTAGATGTAAAAGTTTTGGGAACATCTTTCTGTGTTACAGTTGATAAATCAGGAGAGACATCCGTAAACGTAGCTTCAGGAGTTGTGGAAGTGATTAATAAAAAGGACAATGCCAAAAAAGTAGTTTTACATCCCGGTGATAAAGTTGTTTTTTCCCATGAAACAAAAAAATTCGACAAGTCAGTTAATTTAAATGAGAATTATATTGGATGGAAAACTAAAAAACTGGTATTTAAAAACGATAAATTATCTGATATTATAAAGGATATAAATAAAACATATAATTGCAATATCATTATTCAGTCAGAAAAAATACTGGACTGCCGTCTGACAACTGCTTTTGAGAACCAGTCACTGGAATCGGTATTAAATATTTTGCAATCCGTACTCAATCTAAATATAAAATATACTGATAATTCGATTTTAATATCCGGAGAAGGTTGTTAATTTTGTACAAAGTTTTTTCCGGATGCATCCATTAGTATTCAAAATTATCCTTTTTATTAATTTATGTGTATTGATATCCACCTCATCAATTGCTCAACAGGATGTTTTAGAGCAAAAAATATCTGTTAATTATAAAAATCAACCACTTGGATTAGTAATTGATAAAATCAGTTCGGATTACAAAATAAATTTCACATATAACAACAATCTCTTTCCAGGAGACATAACAGTCTCTATAAAGATGAAAAATAAGAAATTACATGAAGTCTTTGACAGATTATTTACTAATACCGGAATTGAATACCTTGTTGTTGAGAATCAGATAATTTTTCGAAAAGCTGAGAATTCGAATATTTCAGGCAAAAAAAAGAATTTTACAATCCGTGGTTATATCAGAGATAAAAAAACAGGGGAATCACTGTTTGGATCCAGTATTTATGTTAAAGAATTATTAGCAGGAACAACAAGCAATGCATATGGTTTTTATTCAATTACGTTACCTGAAGGAATATATCAAATCACTTATTCTTTTATCGGATACAAGGATATAATTATTAATATTAATCTTGATAAGGATATATATTTATCTCAGGAAATTGAATGGAATAATGAAAAACTTAAAGAAGTTGTTATTGAGTCTGATGAACCTGATAAAATAATTAATGAAACTCAAATGAGTGAAATAAAATTATCTCCAAAAACAATAAAACAAATACCTTCTTACATGGGGGAAGCAGAAGTTATTAAATCCCTGCAATCTTTACCCGGAGTTAAAGTATATGGAGACGGGTCAACATATTATTATGTACGTGGAGGAGAGAGAGATCAGAATCTCATTTTGATTGATGAAGCTCCTGTTTACAACCCTTCGCATTTGCTCGGATTTTTCAGTTCATTTATTCCCGGAGCAATTAAATCTGTCGATATATATAAAGGAGATTTTCCTGTTCAATACGGAGACAGACTGTCTTCAATAATGGACATAAGAACAAAAGAAGGGAATCTGAATAATCTTGACGGAAATGTTTCGCTCGGAGCTTTTATCAGCAGAATTTCGTTAGATGGTCCCATTATTAAAGAAAAAAGTTCATTTTTTATTTCGTATAGAAGGTCTAACTTAAATTGGTTGTTTTTTGACGAAGAAGGACAAAAAATATCCTTTTCTGATATTAACTCAAAAATAAATTTTAAAATCGGGAAAAAAGACAGATTGTTTTACTCAGGGTATTTTGGGACAGATCTTTTCAGGAAATTTGTGTCCGGATCAGGCTCATATGGAATTACCTGGAACAATTTTACTAACTCATTGAGATGGAATCATATTTTTAGCAAAAAACTGTTTTCAAATACTACTGTTTTTTCAAGCACATATGATTATTCTCTGATTATGAAAAAAGATACTAATTTCTGGCATGCAAACATTAGTACACTAAGCATTAAATCCGATTTTACGTACTATATAAATCCGTCAATAAATACTAAGTTCGGTTATCAGTTTTCTTTTTATGGACTAACCCCCGGGGAATTGATTATGGAAAACTTTAATTCCAGTCAGGTAGGATACCCATCATCCTTCAATAAATATGCGCATGAACTGGCAATATATTTAGGAAATGATCATAAATTATCTGATAAGTTATCAGCACGATACGGTTTAAGATTCAGTTCCTGGAATAATATAGGCCCTGGAACTGAATACATTATTAATACAAACTATTATCCCACTGACACAATAAATTATATGTCAGGCACTTCGTACAATAGTTACAATAATATTGAACCCCGCTTAAGTATAAATTATATATTAAATAACCATTCATCAATAAAAGCAGGTTACAGTCACGGAACACAATATCTTCAGGTATTGACAAACTCAATAAGTCCCTTTACTTCTTTGGAAATATGGTTTCCTAGCGGTCCAAATATTTTACCTCAAAAAGCAAAACATTATGCATTGGGATATTTCACAACAATAAAAAAGAATTCAGCAACTATTTCCTGCGAGACTTTTTATAAAACATTATCAAATCAGATAGACTATAAAGATCATGCAAATATGTTATTGAATCCCATTATTGAAACAGAACTTCGCTTTGGAAAAGCATGGTCATATGGAGTAGAGTTATTGGTAAAAAAAGATATTGGGAAATTATCAGGTTCTGTTGGTTATAATTATTCAAGAGCATTTAAACAGATTAAAGATATAAATGGAGACAAGGCATTCCCTGCATTTTTTGACCGCCCGCATGAAGCATCCATATTTATAGCCTATGAATTTTCAAAAATATTTCATTTTTCTGCTAACTGGGTTTATTCCACAGGCAGTACAATTAGTGTTCCAACAGGATTTTTCTATTATCAAAATCAACCTATACCAATTTATGGAGACAAAAACAATAGCAGACTACCTGATTATCACAGACTTGATGTTATGGTTACATGTTATCTGAATCCCGAAAGTTCTCATTTATTTAATCATAATTTGGCATTGACCTTATACAATGTTTATTGGAGAAAAAACTATTATACAATTTATTACAATAAAACAGAACTTAGTGACGGATCAATCGTAATTCCATCAGATCACTTGCAGGATTATAACTATATTCCGGTTAGCAGATATCTTTTAGGATTGATCCCATCATTAACCTATAATTTAAACTTTTAATGAAATATCTTTATATTATATTATTTGTTATGTTCTTGATTTCCTGCGAGGAAAAAGTGGATATGGATATTAATCCCGGGATAAATAATTATCTTATTGTAGAAGGAATTCTTACAAATGAATATAAAAATCATATAATATACATTTCAAAACCGGTTAACAGTATAATAGCAAAACCAGAAATGGTGAGTGGTGCAGAAGTCACGGTCTTTTCTGACGATTCAGTATTTAGTTTTACTGAAGTCAGTCCCGGAAAATATCAAAGTGATTCTTTTGCTATTGCGATTAGAAAAGAATACAATCTTTTGATAAAACACCTTGGAAAAGAATATTCCTCATCTGCCAGCGCTGAGCCAGTTACAGCTTTTACTCCGCTTACTTATTATCAAAGTGTTAATTATGACAGTTTATATTTGATTTTCGGAAATTTCAGTAGCAAAGAAGATGCAATGTGGGAAATAAATATTAATTGGCAAAACGTTCCGGGATATACTGAAAGCACTGATAATGAAGCACTTTTATACTTTTATACTATTCATACTGTTGATATTGCAGAGGTTTTTGCACCTGAGTATAAACATGTATATTTTCCTAAAGGAACAAAAATCATTCAGAAAAAATATTCTCTTTCCGGAAATCAGGCTGCTTTTTACAGAACGATGCTCTCAGAAACTGATTGGAGGGGAGGTTTTTTTGATGTATCTCCCGCTAATTTACCTACCAATATGAGTGAAGGGGCATTGGGATATTTTGGTGTTTGCAGCGTTATTGCTGATACAATACTGGTTGAATAGATTCACAAACGGACCAAATGTTTAAATACCTGGTCTTCAATTTTTTTTAAATCAATATTACTTCATATAATATTCGTATTATTTTTTTTTGTAAATTCGTGGATTAATAACCTGTTCAACAATTGTGTTAAAAAAATTTAAATTTCTGATATTTATATGCATGATGTTTTTTTTAAACATTAATGCACAAATATTTAATAACACAATTTCTTCCGATCAGACTGCATGTAATAACGGGGTTGCCTTTCCACTGCGCGGATCAATTCCAGATATAAGCGGTTATGCAGTAAATTATTTATGGCAATTTAGTAATGATTCTGTAAATTGGTCAATAGCACCTCCTGTAAATGACACTGTTGACTATTTTATTTCAATCCCGCTTGTTACTTTCCCTGAATTTTATTTTCGGAGAATTGTTACTGCCGGTCCATTTTCAGATACATCAAATACGGTTACAATCCATGTTTTGATTGGAACAGAGTTCATCTCAGGGAACACAATAGGATCTGACCAAAGCGTTTGCATCGGGCAATTGCCCTCGCCTATAGGTGGAGGTGCATTGACCGGAGGGACAGGAACTTATTATTATTTATGGCTTAAATCATACGACAGTTTATTCCAAAACCCATTATATGCAGATGGAGTTAACACTAATTTTAATTATGATTTTCCCAGTTCACTTTCAAGTTCTGAATATTACATCCGAATAGTTGCAATTGATTCATTTATTACCCAATGTCCGACGCCAAGCAATATTGTTAATATCGAGGTTTATTCTATTACAAACAATATTATTTCACCAGACCAAACAATCTGTTTGGGAGATACACCTCAAACTCTTACAGGCCCATTACCGGATTTGACCAACATTCTTTCATATCAGATTGAATGGCAGCAAAGTGCAAATGGAACAACTTGGTTTCCTGCAAATGGAATAAATAACATGTTAGATTATAATCCAGGATTTATAACATACAATCAATATTATCGCCGAAAAATTTCTGCAAATATTAATTTGTGTGGTATGACCGATACATTCAGCAATATTTTATCTGTAATTATCAACCCTCCAATAACTGGGAACAACATATTTCCAAGTATTGATAATAATCTCTGCTCGGGAAATCATACATTGCTATTAAGCGATATCAATCTTACAGGAGGAGATGGAATCTATTATTTTCGATGGGAAATGAGTCTGACTGGTGTTATATGGCAATCTGCAACAGGATTAAACAATAAACCATTTTATCGCACCAATGCACTTGTTTCCAATACTTTTTTCAGACGTATTGTTGAATCAGGAGGTTGTTCAGATACAAGCAATATCGTTTCTATTAATATTATTTCTAACCCTGCTTTAACAAATAATTATATTCATTTTGGAAGCACGATAGACAGCATATATATATGTGGTGGACATGAAGCCGGAATAATATCCGGAACAATTCCTCAGGATGGAACAGGAACTTATGAATATTTCTGGTGGAAAAACTCTCTCGGTCATTTGCCATATATTATTGAATCTCCGCCATTGTCTTATTGCGACTATAATGTTGGCATGATTGACACATCTGCTGCTTTTTACAGGGTCGTTTATAGTGGACTTTGTCATGATCACAGTAACCCTGTTTTTGTATTTATCAATGGTATTGTAAATAATTATATTGAATCAGATCAGCAAATATGCTTTGGACAGCAAGCTGATACTTTAAAAGGAATATATCATATTGATATGCCAACATCTACAATTCAATATTTGTGGGAGCAAAGTACCGATTCCATTTCATGGGTTCCTGCAAACGGTATTAATTATGTAGATTTTTATGTCCCTGGAATATTAGCAGGCTCACTTTATTTCAGACGTACTGTTGCAGAACTTACCGGAACATGTTCTTCTACTCCAAATAAAAGCAATGTTGTTAAAATTGATGTTGGAGATCTTATAGGGAATAATTTTATTTATAATGCTACATATCTAGATAATTCAATTTGTTATAATACTAATACACAACTGGGTCCAAATCCATTAAATCCTGACCCTACCGGAGGTGACGGAACTTATACATTTTTATGGCAGGATAGTATTCCCGGATCTGTATGGCAAGATGCGCCTGGAATAAATAATTATTTTGGATATCAAACACCTAACCTTACTCAAAATATTTTTTACAGAAGAATAGTTTCTTCTTGTAGTTATACAAATAGCAGTCCCCCAATTCTTATTGTTATCGACTCTCTACCTGTTTACTATCTTTCGATTGATGATTCAATTTGCATTAATGATGGAGCAGAAATATATTTTGAGTTTTATGGCACTCCTCCATGGACAATTGAATTGACCGATGGAGCAAATAATTTTACTCTTGGCCCTGAAACATATTCTCCATATTTTGATTACATGAATACTACAACAAATACAACCTACACAATTTTAAGTATCATGGATGGGAATAATTGCTATGCAGATATTACAGTTCAGGATTTTCCGGTTATCGTTTTTGACATCCCTAATGTTTACGCAGGAATAGATACCGTTATTTGCGGATTAAAAACTGAAAAAGGATTGAATGCTGAATTTAGTCTTCCACAAAATACTGGTGAATGGTCATCCCCTGATAATATTTATTTTGAAGATTGTACAAATCCGAAATCAAATGTTCATGTTGATAGTTTCGGAAGTTATTTAATAGAATGGCAGGAAAATAATGGATATTGCTTCAATTATGCATGTATTACTGTCACATTTATTCAGAAATTACTGGACACAGTAAATTATGCAGGAATTAATCAGAATCTGGATTATCAGAATTTTGCGTCATTATCTGCAATACTGCTTGAAGGGTATTCAGGAGAATGGTCAGTATTTTCAGGAAACGGGGTTTTTGAGGACCCCAATAATCCAAAAACAATTGTTTATGATCTGAATATTGGTGAAAACTATATAACATGGACGCAAAACAATGACTTTTGCGGAAATAAAACGGATACAATAACTCTTGACATAAACAATGGAATTGAAATTCCAAATGGATTTTCTCCAAATGGGGATGGAGTTAACGATTATTTTGAAATTAAAGGATTAATAGATGAATTTGAACCATGTCTATATGTTTTTAATCGATGGGGGGTTGAAATCCAACATTTTGAAAATTATAAAAACACATGGGATGGGACAAATGATGATGGGATTAATTTGCCGGATGATACTTACTATTATATGCTGGAAGTTCATAAAGGACGGCAGGTATTTAAAGGATTTGTTGTAATAAAAAGATAATGAGAGCGATATTTTTTACATATAGCTTTATTATTGCATGTGTATTTTCATACTCTCAGCATTATCCTGTCTATAGTCAATATATGTTCAACGGTTTAGCAATAAATCCTGCATATGCGGGAAGCCGTGAAGTATTAAGCATTGTCGCATCAAGCCGAAACCAATGGGCTGGTTTTGAAGGAGCACCAAAAACACAGTTTTTATCCGCACATCTGCCTATGATGAAAAACAGAATCGGACTGGGATTTCAGATAATCAATGATAAAACAGGTCTTTCAAATAATACCTCGCTTCAATTTCTATATGCATATAGAATTTTATCAGGAAAAGGGAGTCTTGCAATTGGATTAAGTGGCTCTGTGCAATTCATTAGTAACAAATGGGATAAGATTAAAACACATTCACCGGGAGATATTGTTTTTGAATCAAATGAATCATTTAGTAAACCAAATTTTGGGACAGGTTTATATTATTTACGCGAAAACTTTTATATGGGACTCTCCTCTCCATATATATTAAAGTTTAATAATAGTTTTTTTGCAAACGATACACTGAATTATAGTCATGTAAATTTGCTTTTTTATGGTGGATTCATCAAAAAGATCAGTCCAAATTTCAAACTAAAACCATCTTATTTATTAAAATTATATCCCGAATATTCAACTCAGCTTGACATTAGTTGCTTAATCGTTTATAACGATGTGATATGGACAGGATTATCTCTTCGTACATCAGATGCGATTGTGTGGATCCTTGAATACCAGCTTTCAAATAAATTCCGTTTTGGTTATGCACATGATTTTACATTTAGCTCTTTAAACAATTATTCAAAAGGAGCAAACGAAATATTTTTACTTTATGAGTTTGGAAATAAAACAAATGCACAAGGAATAAAATTTTTTTAATGTGAATGAAGTTATTTCTATTGTATATATCAACCCTTTTATATATAACCTTTGCATTTGCTCAGGAGGAAATAATTATTGTGGAAGAATTACCTTTCAATACTTCGATGTTTAATGAATTTTCCCCTATAAGCTATTATAACTCTCTGTGTTTTACATCAAATAAAGCACACCCTTTTCTAAAAACTTTAAAAGATAAAAACGGAGAACGGTTGTATAATATCTATTTTGTTGAAAAAAGAGAAAATTTGTCTTGGAAAATACCCAGACTTTTTTCCAGGGATATAACTTCTCCTTTTAACGAAGGCTCTCCCAGTTTTAATAATAATTTTTCGAAAATGATTTTCTCCAGGAATATAATTTCTGATTCAACATCAATAAATAAGTATTATTACAAAGATAATACTGTGGGATTATTTATAAGCAATAAAACCGGAAACCAGTGGAATCTTCCTGAAAAACTGCCATTTGTTATACAGGGATTTAATTACCTGCACCCATTCTGGTTTAATGATTCATTATTATTTTTCTCTTCAGATTTACCTGGAGGAGAAGGGGGTAGTGATATCTACTACGCACTTTATATAGATGGGAACTGGTCTGAACCTGTCAATGCAGGATTTCCTGTAAATACAGATTCAAATGAGGTTTTCCCTTATTATCATTCAGGCAACAGATTGTATTTTAGTTCAGACAGACAAAATGGCAACGGAGGATATGATATTTATTATTCCGAAAAAGTTGAAAGTGGATGGAAAAAACCTGTACCTTTGCCTGTTCCATTGAATTCAACATTCAATGACTTCTCTTTTATCTGTGATTCAACCCAGGAAAATGGTTATTTTTCTTCAGACCGTTCAGGTAGTGATGATATTTATTCTTATAAAATGAATTGGCCTGCTTTTAATAATTGTGATAGTTTAAAATTAAATAATTATTGTTTCACTTTCTACGAAAAAGGCAATTACGATCTGGACACAATGCCCCTTCGCTATGAATGGGATATTGCCGGAATTAAAAAAGTCAGAGATCTTGAAGCAGATCATTGTTTTGATGGTCCGGGATTATATATTATTGCCTTAAATATAATTGACACTCTTACACAAGAAGTATTTTATAACCAGGCGACATATGAATTTGTAATTGAAGATATTGAACAAGTTTATATAACAGCTCCTGATACATGCGAAACAAGCAAAACAATAATGTTTGATGGGGCAAAAACAAATCTGAAAAATGTTGAAATCGATCAATATTACTGGGAATTTGGTGACGGAGACAGAGCTCTTGGTATTACAGTCAATCATAGTTTTGAAAAACCCGGAACTTATAGTCTGTTACTTGGTACAAAAGGGAAAAAACTTGATGGAACAATAATAAATGCATGTGTAATAAAAGACATTACAGTTGCAGACCATTATTCCCCCTCGGCTTTAATTGCTGTTATTCTGGCCGATACATCTGCGATTTTAACATTATCAAGTGAAGGGGATCATGAAAAGCCTGAATTAAATGAATTTAATATTGATAATGATATTATTGAAGATAAAGTGTACAAAGTGGAAGTCACTAAATCAGCAGAAAAAATCTCTCTTGAAGATGAATACTTTGATACTGTCAGAGAAATATATACGATAATGGAAAATTATGTCTCTACTGACAGTTCATACAGCTATACTGTCGGAAACGAAACAGACATTTTTAATACATATCCGATATTTATGAAAATAAAAAGCCTGGGGTATATGGATGCTCAGGTTAAAAGTTTCAATATTGTCCCTGATTCTATAACTGTTAGCGACACTTTAGCCAAAATACTACTAAATAATCTTTTAAGTCAATGGAAAAGCATTCACTTTGATTATAATAAATATACAATATCTCCCGAATCATTTGAAATGCTCAATAAAGTTTATAATGTTCTTAATAAATATGAAACTTTGATTATTGAAATTGCTGCTCATACTGATGACATAGGTACAAATGACTATAATATTGAACTTTCTGAGAAACGTGCTCAGGCTGTAACTGATTATCTGGTTGAAAAAGGAATTGATATACAGCGATTGAAACCCAAAGGATATGGCAAAACAAAACCGTTATTCACTGAAAGAAACGAGTCTGCAAGGGCACAAAACAGACGTGTAGAATTTATTGTTCTAAAAACAGGATTGAACTAATAACTAATATATGACAAAGAAACTATTCAAAAAAAATGACTTCATATACAGGTATCTTTGGATAAGTGCCTTTATGATTATTGCATGTGACTCTGCAATCGCTCAAGATAAATGGGGCATTGGAGCATCCGGTTTATACAATTTTACTACAAGTTATCCAGGTGTTGGAGCAAGAGTATTAATTCCGGTTAAAAACAAATTCTGGGCTGTTCCATATGCGTACTATTATTTCCCAAATAACGATTTTTCAGGAGGAATTTCAGCAATGGTTCCTTTCTATAAATATAAAATGTTCACATTCTATGCAGTAGCAGCAGGAACTTTCAGAGGGAGTGTCCGTGTTTCAGTAAATGACTCCACAGCCAACAAAGCAGGATCATATCGGGCAGATGGAGAATTAGGACTCGGGGCATTAATCGGTCCGGGCTGTTTAAAGGGATTTGTTGAACCCCGATACGCAATATTAAATGAAGAATTTATTTTAAGAGCAGGAGCTATTTATTTATTTGGATGTAAGAATCATTCAAATAAAAGCAAGAAAAAAAAGTTACAAAACCAATATCCCGGATACAAAAAAAAATCTATTTGTCCAGCATATGATTATTAAATAAACTTACGTTAATTAAAAAATAAATCAAATAAAAGGGGAATATTCAAGCAGGTATGAAAAAATTAAAAAACTTGCCACTAAGGCACTAAGACACGGAGATGCACAAAGAAAATTTTATACCTCTTACTGCAGAAGAAGAAAGAACAGGTAAATTGATTGTCGATGCTGCTTATGTGGTTCATAAAGAGTTGGGTCCATGTCTGCTTGAAAAGGTATATGAAGTTTGTTTTTGCCATGTTCTGTCTAAATATGGCTGTATTATTAAACGACAGTTAGATATTCCAATTGTATTTGATGGAATAGTATTCAGTGAAGGTTTGCGGCTTGATGTTATGGTAAATGATTTGGTAGTTTGTGAATTAAAAGCATTGGAAATGGTTAATCCTGTTTGGGAAGCTCAATTATTGAGTCATTTAAAATTGACCGGAAAACGGCTGGGCTACTTGATTAACTTTAATGTTCCACTTATTAAGGACGGAATAAAACGAATAATATTATAAATGATGTTTTTTAGTGAACCTTTGTGCCTTAGTGTCTTTGTGGCAGAGATAATCGAGCAACCTGAACAGTAACAAAAATAATAAATTTATCATGGGAACTTATAAAATGACAAAATTCGTATTATTAATAGCAACGATTGTGCTATCATTAACCGGTTGTATTTCTGAGTGGGACAAGATGCTTGATACTGATTATCCTGATTATGAAACGGTATCATCAACCAAAAATATTACAGACAAAACATTTGATGTTGACATTACTAAATATCATAAGAATTTAAATTTACATTTTAACATTAAACTCCCTGCAGATTTTCAATTCCCCACGGATTCAAGTGGCCAAAGAAAATTGAGTAAGACCTCATTATTAATTGCATTTTATTATAAAGGACAGTTGATTTCTACATCTACAAGTAAATTGAGTCAAAGACATTTTATTCTATTTCGCAATGCTCCATTGGTTTTAAAGACAAAGGATATAAATCTGGAGAATATTACAAATATGGATATCAACATTCCGATGTATATATTTCATGAAATTCCCAAAGGAGAGCAAGAACTGGAAGTATATATATATCAGGAAAAAATGGGATGCGACTATTTTTATGATGAAGAAAATAATTATTATGAAGAAGAAATCCACGATACTACAATTATTGAAAAAAGAATAAAATTTAAAGTAGAAATCCCTGAAATATATGAAACAAGAATTGTTTCAGGAGGTTTCAAATTAAGAAATGACGATGTTTTTTCTCCTTCTGGTATGGATTTTTCATTCGGGAACGGATATCCTGATATTTACTGGCAACTTAACTATACTGTCAATGATGAAAAAATAAATAATGAAGTAATATTTACCTCCAATATGCAGAAAAATGCAGTATCATATGATTATCAGGACACTGTATATATTCATCATTACGGGCAAATTGATAATATATATATTGGAATATATGATCATGATAATGTAGGAAGAGATGAATATATAGATAGCTGGGAAGGAGACATCGACGAATTGATTGAAAAAAATACAAATCCTACCCAAAATTTAGTTTTCAACAAACTTGAATGGTTTAAAATACATGCTGAAAATATTGGAATTTGTAATTAATTTTCCATGTATTATTTTCTGTATTACAGAAACATAAAATAAATAAATAAAATTGCTGGAATTATAATTTTTATATTATAAGTTTTTTATATTTTTATGCATTAATAAAACTGATAATTACTAAGAATTGTTTTTTTACTGAATTTGATTAACAGTATGAAAAGATTGAAATTATTAATAATATTCTTATTCCCATTATTGATCTATTCTCAGGTGAATAAGTTCGGTGCACCTCTTTATCAGAACTATGATCCTCTTTTATATAATGCTTCAGATCAAAACTGGGCTGTTGTTCAGGATAAGAGGGGTGTCATGTACTTTGGTAATAATGATGAAGGAGTGCTTGAATATGATGGTGTTTCCTGGCAAAAAATACCTGTCTCCAATAAAACAACGGTTAGATCATTAGCAGTTAATAATATGGGAGTGGTTTTTGTTGGTGCTGTTGGAGAATTTGGCTATCTGAGCCCTGATAATAAAGGAAAATTACACTATGTCTCATTATCTGTAAAACTGGATACTGCCCAAAATCAATTCGACAATGTTTATAAAATATATCCAAATGGTGATGAAGTTTACTTCTGCACTGTTCATGAGATCTTTTGCTATAAAAATAAAACATTATCAAAATTTGCAAAATTACCAGACGCCTCATTTATGTCATTTTTTATTGATGGAGTTTTTTATATTGGAAATTATTTACAGGGTCTTATTAAAATTGACACTAGAGACTCAATAATAAGTGCACCCGGAGGTAATTTTTTTGCACGAAGAAATATCATCTCAATAAATCCATATGATGAAAAGCACTACCTTATAGGAACTGTAGAGAGCGGAATGTTTATTTATGATAAAAACAGTGGTGAAATTTCCGATACTTTATTATCAGATTATGCAAAAGATTTTTTGACCAGTAACGGGTTATATTCATCCGAATATATTGAAAAAACAAAAGAATATGTTTTAGGAACTTTAAACAGTGGTGCTATTGTAATAAATAAAAACGGTCATGCCCTGAATGAATTTACCAAAAGCATTGGCTTGCAAGATGACCGCGCATATTATACTTATTCTTCTTCAGATTCCATGAGTCTGAATCCTGTTTGGCTTGCTCTTGATAAAGGAATCAGTAAACTTTACTATAATTATCCATTAAAATATTTTGGAGAAACATCAGGATTAAAGGGAGGTGTTCTGGATGTAATTCGCTTTAAAAACGTCTTATACGTATCCACAGTCTATGGGGTTTATTATCAGGATTTTGAAAACAATACTCCAGTTTTCAGACAAATTGAAGAAATACAATCCGCTCCATGGAAATTTGCAAAAATGACTATAAACAAAAATGAAGAGATATTACTTGTCGGAACGTCTATTGGCTTATATAAAATTACAAACATCAAACATGCTGAAAATATTGAAGAAAAAATATTAAATCTTGATCCCAAAGGGAAAAAATATTATATTTTTTGTTTACATGAATCAACTTTCGAGGAGAATAAAGTTTTTCTCGGAACAAATATAGGTGTGTTATCACTGGAATATAAAAACAATTCATGGGAAATTGCAGATGATTTCACTAGTGATATCAATTCCGAAATAAGATCAATAACCGAAGATCACCAGGGAAACCTATGGCTAGCAACAGCATTTGATGGTGTTTATAAGATTGATTTTAAAACAAAGGAAATTACGAAATTCGGAACAGAATCAGGATTACCCTCTTTAAACTCAAATTTCGTTTATAATTTTGACAATAAATTATTTTTTGCCACATTATTTGGAATTTGGCGGTTTAAAGACAAAGAAAATAAATTTTATCCTGACAGCACTTTTGGTCCCAGTTATGTTAATAGTGATGAAAAAGCAATTCATTTTGTTTCACGTGATCAGTATGGAAATTACTGGCTTAGCCTTTCCAATAATGATCCCAAGCGCTGGATGGAAATTATTTCACCTTACGATAACAGGACATATATTATTAATGATATTCCGTTTAAACCATTACCAAATCTTGTAATCGAAGTTATATATGAAGATATTGAAGGTTATGTATGGATTGGTAATTCAAGCGGTATGTATTGCTATGACAGGAATTTTAACCGATCATACTCAGATGACTATCACGCCCTCATAAGAAAAGTGACTGTAGGTGAAGATTCTGTTATTTTCTTTGGCACATATTATTCGATTAATGATGATAGCATGCTGATTCCATCATTTGTGCAAACTCTTGATCTTAAACCAAGATTAGATTATAAACACAGAAATCCTGTTTTTTATTTTTCTGCCCCATATTTTGACGAAGAAAATGCAATTGAATTTCAATATTTTCTTGAAGGGTACAGTGAGTCGTGGTCAAAATGGAGCAATGAACCAAGAGCAGTTTTTACAAACTTACCTGAAGGAGATTATACTTTTAAAGTAAAAGCGAAAAACATTTATGGCTTTGAAAGTCAGGAAGCTTCTTATAGCTTTTCAATTTTGCCTCCCTGGTACAGGACAATATGGGCATACATTGCATATGTTATCGTTGGAGGAGCTTTGTTGATAATAATAATTAAACTTTATACCCGAAAACTGACAAGGGATAAAATAAGACTTGAACAAATTGTAACAGAAAGAACAGCAGAAGTTGTTGCTCAAAAAGAAGAACTTCAGCTTCAAAAAGATAAAATTGCCGAGATCAATGAAGAGCTGACAGACAGTATTTTATATGCAAAACGTATTCAAAGAGCTATCCTGCCACATGAAGAATTTGCAGCAAGCATTCTTTCTGAGCACTTCATTTTATTTAAGCCCAAAGATATCGTTAGCGGAGACTTTTTCTGGCTGACAAAAATTGATAATTTTACAATTGTAACGGCAGCTGACTGCACAGGACATGGAGTTCCGGGAGCATTTATGTCTATGCTGGGAGTTGCTTTTCTTAATGAAATTGTTAAAAACAAAAATGTCCGTACAACAGGTCAGGTTTTAGATCACCTAAGAGAACATATAATAAAATCTTTACAACAAACAGGTAAATCAGGAGAGCAAAAAGACGGGATGGATATTTCTCTGGTTGCCATAGATAATAAAACAAATATTATGCAGTTTTCCGGTGCCAATAATCCATTATACCTAATCCGGTCAAAAGAAAATGGAACTAGTCTCCCTGTTACTGTAAAAGGAGAAACTATATTCTTAGAAACTGTTATCGAACATGACAAATTAAATTTGTTCGAATTAAAAGGAGATAAAATGCCTGTTGCAATTCATATAGTAATGGACAATTTTACAAGCAATGAGATACAATTAGAAAAAGGAGACGCAATTTATTTATTTTCTGATGGTTTTGCAGATCAGTTTGGCGGCGCTAAAGGAAAGAAATTTATGTATAAACCGTTTAAAAATCTAATTTTAAGTATGCAGGATAAACCTATGCCTGAACAAAAAATTATTTTAGATACTTCAATTGAAGAATGGAAATCTCATACAAATCCTTATTCAGGCCATGCATTTGAACAAATTGATGACATTGTGGTGGTCGGTTTAAAAATTTAATGTGATGCGACATCCATGTTCTCATGCATAATAATAAAGACATTTAGTATAGTATGTACTTAATAGGATGTATATAGCATAAAGAATATTTAAAAAAGTAATTATTATTTCAATTTATTATATCTGATAGTTTAATTTTTATTGATTTTAAACTCAAATCTATGAAAACAAATTTTTTACTTCTATCATTATTGATTGCAGGCAGTTTAATATTTGCACAAAACGCTGCAATTGTTCAACAGGAGTGGGTAGAAACTTTCAGCTCGCAGGATAGTATTTTTAATAGTGCTACTGCAATTGATGTAAACGGTAACATATATGTAGTCGGATTTACAACTAATCTTACTACATCCAACGATTTTACGATCATAAAGTACGATACTAATGGTAATATTATTTGGGTACAGTTCTATAATGGAACAGGAAACGGGCGTGACCGGGCAACTGCTCTTGCCTTAGATGTATCAGGGAATGTATATGTTACGGGACCAAGTACAAATACTGACAACAATACTGACTTTACAACCATTAAGTACGATGCAAACGGTGTACAGCAATGGGTAATAACTTATGATAACGGCGGGAACGATGTAAGTCATGATATTGCTGTTGATAATAACGGGAATATTTTTGTAACAGGAGAAAGCGAAGACATTGTAACAGGTACTGATTTTGTTACGATAAAATATAATACTAATGGTACTCAGGAATGGATTAAGAGATATGACTTTATCGCATTAAACGACATTGCTCTTGCATTGGATATAGACGCTTCGGGAAACTTATATGTAACCGGTAACAGTAATTCCGGTACAACTCAAACTGATTTTGCAACGATTAAATATGACAATAGCGGTAATGAGTTATGGGTTTCAAGACATGATGGACCTGGTAATTCATTTGATTATCCAGAAGATATTATAGTAGATAGTTATGGCTTTGTTTATGTAACAGGTAGTACAACAAGCTCAGGAGCTAACAGAGATGTTGCAACTATTAAATACGATCAGAACGGGAACGAATTATGGGTAAGAACACACGATAATTCCGGTTTAAAAGATTATGCAAACTCTATCTTACTTGATAACAACAACAATATTGTTATAACCGGCTCAACAACATCAAATACCTCCGGAACAGACTATATAACAATAAAATACGACAACAACGGAAATCAAATTTGGATACAGAAGTATTACGGGAGAGGATTGGACGACAACGATAATGCAGTTAAGATAACAGCTGATAATGATGATAACCTATATATTACCGGCAGTTCATATAATGGTTATAATAATGACTTTGCCACAATTAAATATAATTCTGACGGAGTAGAGCAATGGGTACAGACATACAACGGAACAGGCAACGGCGAAGACATAGTTTCTGACTTAACGGTTGACTCACAGGGAAATGTTTATATAACAGGACAAAGTTTCAATGGCAATAACTTTGATTTTGCCACAATAAAATATAGCTACAGAGATATTTATATACCCGAAGACAATCAATTGGATCCACCGTCTGACAACTATATATTTTATCAAAACAAAGGACAAATAAAAGATACAGATGGAAATCCAAGACCAGATATTAAATACTATACACTTGGAGTTTATCCTGATAAATATATTACTGATGATTTTCTTTCATATTCGCTTGCTAATGTAAAAGATACATTGTATATTCCAGATTCAATTTTACGTGTTGATATGAAACTCCACAGAGCCAATGAAACAAATGCTTATCATTTTGAAGCAAGTAACAGCAGATTGAATTATTTTCTGGCGCATATACCCGAAGGAAGAATAAATATAAATGGTTTTCAAAGAATTATATATCCTGAAGTATACGATAATATTGATTTGCATTATTATAGTAATTACGGAGGATTTAAATTTTATTTTGTTGTAAACCCTGGTGGTGATGCTGACAATATTAAACTGGATTTTACAGGTGAAGACACATTAATTGAACAAAATGGCGGACTTACAATCAGAACTGCTTTTGGAGATATAGAGTATTTACAGGGAGCTGTTTACAGGATCAATCCTGCAGGAAACCCGGTTCCTATGCCAAATAGTGGTGAATTTATAGTAGATTACACTTCCGGTCTTGTTAGTTTTGATATTCAAAATTATCCTTCAAACCATACTCTTGTAATTGCTGTATGCGAAGGACATGCATTTCCTTTATCACCGATGCAGACAGCAAATTTAGATTGGAGTACATATCATAGTGGTGCAAGCACTGGGTACATTGGTGATTTTGGATTGCATTTATGCCATGATGATGAAGGAAATCTTTATACTGTAGGTAAAACAAGCAAATCTGATTTTCCAGCATTAAATCAACCATTTTCTTATTCAGGTAATTTTGATTCTTATGCTTCAAAATTTCATCCCAACACAACTCACTTGTGGACAACTTTCTATGGAGGAACAGAAGATGATGATGCAATGAGTGTTGCATATAATTATGTAAATGGGGATATCTATTTTTCTGGAACTGTTAATAGCGCAAGTATTCCTATTTTTCCACCAGTTGATCCAAATGACGGGTCATATTATCAGGGCACAGGATATACTTCAACAAATCCATTGAGTTCCGATGCATATATTGCAAGATTTGAAAGATTTAATCTATATCCGAAATGGTTTTCATTTTTTTCGGGAGCTGCTGCTGATTCAAGCAAAGCCATTGCAGTTGATATTTATGGAAATGTTTATATTACAGGCGAAACCAGAACAACAACAACAAGTATTACATGTCTTGGATCAACCAATGGCGGTTTTCCGATTTGCAATGCATATGACAATATCCATAACGGCCAGAATGATATTTTTCTTGCTAAATTCGATTCAGATAATAAATTGATATTTAGCACATTTTATGGTGGAGGAGATAATGATTATGTATTTGATATGAATATAACTGATGAAGGGACACTTTTAGGTGTCTATATTGTAGGAGGGACAAAAAGTTATGATTTCCCGTTAGAAACATCAGGCGGTAATTTTAATGCAAGCCAGTTTATTAGTCCTAAAACTGCATATATCAGTGATTTTAATCTTGATGGATCATTATACTGGTCAACCTATTTTCCAAATGTTACAGAATTCCAGTCAGTAACATCATTTGCAGGAATTAAAAGAGTCTATGCTATTGGTAGAACTAATTATTTTTTACCGGGAACAAATTCGTGTAGTCCTGTTACAAATGGAATTCCAATTTGTAATAGCAATGGAATGTCATTTATTCAAGATCAAAATAAAGGATTTAATGATTTATTTATTACCCAGTTTAACAACAATAATTTAATTTGGTCAACATTTTACGGCGGAGAAACCAACGAATATTCGCTTTATCTGGAAACTGTGGTTCAGCAAATGTGGGGTATTAACAAATATATTGATGCAGACGTGGATGATAATGGTAATTTATATTTGATAGGAGTTACAGAAATTACAGATAACAGCTATCAATTTCCGACACTGGGCAGTTCCTTTTTATATGAAGATGCCATTAATGACGGGCCATATATTGATGCAACAGATATTTTTATAGCCGGTTTTAACTCAAAAAATGAACGTTTCTGGTCAACATTATTCGGCGTGGGCTATCCAAATGATCCAGCATATCTTGTTGATTACAGCATGGATTTTGGTGGAGGTATTTCAGCTTATAAAGCAGAAAATATTTGTTTTACGGGCTATACACAAACCGATGATTATCCTTATGAGTGCCCTGGCACAGGATCACCATCATATTGTAATTACAGCCCTGCACAAACCAATTTATTCCCGGTTGCTACAATCAGCAGGTTTATTAACCCTGATTTTAACGGTATTGAAGAAAACCCAATATCCAATAATGAACTAGATGTAATCATTTACCCAAACCCGACAAATGACAAAGTTTCTATATTGACTGATTTAGATATTACTAAAATTGAAATCTTTGATTGTACAGGAAAGTTAATATTTGCAGATATTTCAAAAAATAATAGTTGCGATATATCAGGGTTTTCAAAAGGAATATATCTGATAAAAGCATATACACTAGAAAAAATATTAACTTCAAAATTCATTAAAAACTAATTGTGAGATATTTATTTATATTCATATTAATTACTTTAAAATTAAGTTCTGTTGCTCAAACATCCAACTGGGAACCTATTGGTAATGGAGTAAATTGGGGAATAAAGTGTTTCTATGAAGATACTGTTGAAGATAAACTTTATATTGGAGGAAATTTTACATCAGTCGATACCATTCAGAATGTTTATTGTATTGCTGTACTAAATAACCAGACTTGGGAAACTGAAATATCTAAATTAGATCATATTTGTTCTGATATTACAGGCTATCAAAATGACATTTATGCAGGAGGGTATTTTGTTTATGCTGATACTGTTAAGGTTAATGCTGTAGGCCGTTGGGATGGAAATCAATGGTATCCGGTTGGCGAAGGGTTTGGAGGCGGAGTAATATATAACTTAAAGGTTATTAATAATGAATTATTTGCATGTGGTTGTTTTGATAGTTCAAGCATAAATGTTGTAAACAGCTTGGCAAAATGGAGTGGTTCAGAGTGGGTTAGTGTTTATAATTTTCCAAGATTTGATTCAATTACTCCGAATTATATTTTTGATATTGCTTATTTCAACGGAGAATTTTATGTAGCAGGAAATTTTGGGTATTCAGATATGTCTGTAATGGATATTGTAAAGTATAATGGTACTGAATGGGTGGATGTTGGAGGGAGTATGAAAGGAGGTATGGCAGCTATATCCAGGATGGAAGTATATAATAATGAATTAATCGTTGCAGGTATGTTTTGGAAGCAGGATGGCAATACAGGTAACTTTATACAGGCATGGGACGGTACTCAATGGAAAGAATTAGGCGGAGGGGTATCGGGATATATGCAATTACCAAATTCTAACGGACAAATACATGAAATGAAAATAAACAATGGAGACCTATATGTTGGAGGTGTGTTTACCTATGCGGGGGGCGTTCCTGCGCCCCATATGGCACGCTGGGACGGAACCGAATGGTGTGGGTTTGGCGGTAATTTCAACAACAACATATACTCATTCGGATTCTATAGAGATACCCTTTATATAGGTTGTGGCACAATGGTAGACAGTATTCAGGTAAACAACCTTGCGCGTTGGGTTGGTGGAAGTCATGTTGATACATGCGGGGCAATCAACAGTATTAATGAAACTGTATATGAAGATAAAAGTATTTTGGTTTATCCCAATCCCGCACAGGATGAAATAACGATTGAAACCTCAGATATAAATAATGAGTTTTTCGAAATAAGTATTTAGTCTGCTGTTGGTAAACAAGTAGTATATACTGCCCAACAAAAAAATCAAAAGAACTTTACTCTTTCAGTAGGGGAATTGTCAAATGGTTTATATTTAATTAAATATGTATCTGAGAAAGAAACAAAGACAGCGAAATTAATTATTCAGAGATAATCACAGGCAATGAAAAAGATTAATATAATTATTTTCGGCACAATTCTATTTTCAACACTCTGTTATTCTCAGGAATGGGACACTTTAGGTTCCGGTTTTCCCTATTCACCGCGCTGTTTATACGTTGATACTTCAGAAAATATATTATATGCTGGTGGGTACTTTTTATATGCAGGAGGAGTCAGGGTTGATGGAATAGCCAGGTGGGACGGGACAAAATGGGATTCATTGGCCGGGGGGGCAGTGGTTTATGGGTCATCATCAGGCTCCTGTATGGTAAATGCAATAACAAAGTATCAGGGAAATATTTATGCTGGCGGTGAGTTTTTTGATGGTGTAAATACAGAAGGAATTGCATTGTGGGATGGAATCAAATGGTGTGATGTTGGTATCACAGGTTTTAGTAATTCCTTGTCTACAAGCAACTCAGTAGTAAATTCGATATATGTTTATGATGGCGAATTATATGCTGGAGGTTATTTTGATTCTATAGATGGCATAAGGGTTAAAAATCTTGCAAAATGGAATGGAATTCAATGGTCAGTCCCTGACACTCTGCAATTATGCGATTGGCTATTTCTAAATGTTGGGTGTATGAAAGAATATCAGGGAGATTTATATTTTGCGGGAAATTTTGGAGGGACACAGGATTCGATTAAAGAAATTGGACGATTTGACGGACAAAACTGGTTTTCGGTAGGCGGGGGAATAAAAGGTGACACATGGGTGCATTGTATAGAGGTCTATCAGGATGAATTATATGTTGGAGGGTATTTTACTGCCTTAGACGGAAATGTTGGGAATTATATAATGAGATGGGATGGATATAACTGGAAAGATGTTGGAGGTGGAGTGATGGGTGGAGGGGGATATAATGGGCAAGTTACCGGAATGACAATTTATAATAATGAATTGTGGGTTGTTGGCGTTTTTGAGTATGCCGGAGGTGTACCTACAAAGTATATTGCCAAGTGGAATGGCTCAGAATGGTGTGGAATTGGTGAGTACTTTGATAATACATTAGCTCATATTGCAATATTAAATAATGAAATAATTGTTGCGGGTGGTGGTAAAGAATTATTAAACGGTTTACAAATTAATTACATAGCAAAATGGACAGGAGGGAATTATGTAGATACTTGTGGTGTAATAAATAATCTGAGAGAAATCAAAGAAGGGGAAGAAAAATCAATTATTTATCCCAATCCCGCACAGGATGAAATAACGATTGAAACCTCAGATATAAATAATGAGTTTTTCGAAATAAGTATTTATTCTGCTGTTGGTAAACAAGTAGGATATACTGCCCAACAAAAAAATCAAAAGAACTTTACTCTTTCAGTAGGGGAATTGTCAAATGGTTTATATTTAATTAAATATGTATCTGAGAAAGAAACAAAGACAGCGAAA